>JBGSKP010000672.1:0-1676 GCA_041741175.1 Thiocapsa sp.
GACCAGCGAACCTGAATCGGCGGCACCCGACAGCGCAGCAGCCAAGAGAGCGCCCCCGCCCGAGGTGAAGATCGCCGAGAAGCCTCAGGCTGTAGGCAGGACACCGTTCGCGCTGCAATTGATCGGCTTCTATTCACTGGATGACCTGCTCAACTTCACGCGCCGCGAGCCGTTACCGTCGCGCGTCTATTACCGCGAAGAAAGCTACCAGGGACGACCCTGGTTCGTGCTGATCCATAGCCTGCACCGCAAGCAGTCCGGTGCCTCCGAAGCGATGGCTCAGCTGCCAAAGGAGCTGGCCATGCTCGATACCTGGATCCGCAGTTTCTCGCCCGAAACGCAACTCGGCGTTCTGGAGATCGAGCGGTGACCCAACCGCCAGTCCGAAAGGAGCCCGATGCATGTACATCCTCTTGCTGAGCATTCATGGTCTGATTCGCGGACAGGATCTGGAGCTCGGCCGCGACGCCGACACCGGCGGCCAAACCAAATATGTCGTCGATGTCGCCCGTGCCCTGGCCGAGCGTGACGATGTCTCCCGGGTGGATCTTGTCACGCGCCGCGTGATCGACCCGGCCGTGAGTCCCGACTATGCCGAGCCCATCGAGTCGCTGAGCGCCAAGGCACGCATCGTTCGCATCGAGGCCGGGCCGGAGGGCTACCTCCCCAAAGAGCAGCTCTGGGACCATCTGGACGGCTTCGTCGACAATCTGACTGCCTTTCTGCATGCCGAAGGGCGTTGGCCAAGCGTCATTCACAGCCACTATGCCGATGCGGGTTATGTCGGCGTCCGGCTCTCCAATCTGGCCGGCATCCCCCTGGTTCATACCGGCCACTCGCTGGGACGCGACAAACGCCAGCGCCTCCTGGCCGCCGGGCTCGACGGCGAGCAGATCGATGCACGATACAACATGGTGCGCCGGATCGATGCCGAGGAGGCCGTGCTCGGCACCGCCGATCTCGTCATCACCAGCACCCACAACGAGATCGAGGAGCAGTACGCCCTTTACGATTACTACCAGCCCGATCGCATGGTCGTCATCCCGCCCGGAACCGACCTGGTTCAGTTTCATCCGCCCGCCGACGACGACCCACCCATCCGTTTCGCCGCAGAGGTCCATCGCTTCCTGGACGACCCGGACAAGCCACTGATCCTGGCACTCTCACGGGCGGATGATCGTAAGAACATCGTAGCCCTGATCGAAGCCTATGGTGAATCACCGGCATTACAGTCCCTCGCCAACCTCCTGATCATCGCCGGCAATCGGGACGATATCCGTGACCTGGACGAGGGCGCGCGCAGTGTGCTGACCGAGGTGCTGCTCACCGTCGATGCCTATGACCTCTACGGTAAAGTCGCCGCGCCCAAGCACCACGGATCCGAGGAGGTGCCCGAGATCTATCGCCTCGTCGCCCGCTCGGGCGGCGTCTTCATCAACCCGGCACTGACCGAGCCGTTCGGCCTCACGCTCCTGGAAGCGGCCGCGAGCGGCCTGCCGCTCGTCGCCACCGAAAACGGCGGGCCGGTCGACATCATCGGCAACTGCCGCAACGGCCTCCTCGTCGACCCCTTGAATCGCGAGGCCATGGCCGCGGCACTGATTCGGATCCTGAGCGATGCCGCCTTTCGTCTGGAGCTCATCGGCAATGGCCTGGCCGCGGTGCGCGAGCGCTAC
>JBGSKP010000673.1:0-7096 GCA_041741175.1 Thiocapsa sp.
CGGCTGGCGTGCTCGAAGCTCAGCGCCTTGTGCTTGCTCGCGTTGGCTTTGATCTTGGTCCCGTCGAGGCTGACGGTGCCGAGCTTGAGCAGCCCCATCGCCTGCGCGATGAGCAGCACCTCGGTGAACAGCCCCGCCAGCGTGTCGAGAAAGCGCTTGCGAAAATCGGCGATGGTGCGGTGGTCGGGATGGGTGTTGGCGCAGATGTCGCGAAACGCGATCGAATCGTAGGTCGCCTGCGCGAGCTTGCGGCTGGAGAACACGCCCGTGGCATAGCCATGGAACAACAGCGCCACCAGCATCGCCGGGTGGTAGGCCGCGAGCCGGTGCCGGCGTACGCCGCCACCAGTTGGCTCAGATCGAGCCGATCGACGATCTCCACCACGAACCGCGCCAGATGAACTTCGGGCAGGTACTCCTGCACCGTCGCCGGAAACAGGTCCGGCGTCTCCCGATCCACCGTCACGAAGTTCACCGCCATGCTGCATACTCTCGTCGATACCAACCCGGCCCTATTGTACCCGAAGGCCGGGCCGACAAGTCGGACAGGCTCCTAGAACAGATTTGCCGTGTCAGACTCCTACTCTGCCATTGCAGATTCCCGTCGTGGGATGCTAGGGTTCTCGACCACAGCCGCCGTGTTGTTGGATTTACCATCTCCAAGCGTTCCCCCAAGGTTGTGGCTCCCTCGGCGCATTCAGGGCCAGTTCGAGCGCGTGTTCGGCCTACACGTACGTCGGCTGAACCAGAATGACGTCCCTGCTGTGTCAGCGCGCACCGACGAGAACCCCCGATGCAGATGCCTCGAACTAAGATTCGCCCGCTTGCCGCCCTGATAGCCGGATCATTGACGCTGGGCGCGCAATGTCCGTTTCCCTCCTTGGCGGGCTGCGGCGTCTCGGGAGGAGGGACGTTGGATGCCCTCGAGTCCCACGCGACCGTCGCATGCCTCGGTACCGACAACAGGCTGCCCATCCAGGCGGTGACCCCAAGCAGCAACGTGACAGTGAGGATCGGGGACGGCGTCGTCCCGACTAGCCTGAATACAAGCGGAATCAGCGCGGTTCAGGTCGACGCGAATAGCGCTGTCACGCTGCGCGATGCTAGCGTCGCGGCGCATGTTGATTACCCGATGCAGCCGTATGATCCGGAAAAAGCTGTTTCTGGTATCGCGGCAGCCGGCAGCGGTAATACGGTGTCACTCCTAAATAGTAGCGTCTGGACCAACGACAGCGGCGGTGACGCAATCAGATTCGGCGGATCCTCGGGCGGTGGAAATGGTTCGATCTCCATCGTCCGAAGCGGCATCACATCGTCGGGGTTTGGCGCGCACGGTGCCTTCGTGGGCGGAGACGGCAACCGGATCACGCTAACGGATTCCACCATCACCACGACCGGCGGATTCGGCGGCGGCATCTGGGCCTTGGGCGCCAGAAACATGGTCGACGTAACCGGGAGCAGCATCAACACGACCGGATACGGTATCTATGGCGGCGACACGGTGAGCGTGACCCACAGCATCATCACGTCGCAGCTGGGCGGGATCTTCGGAGCGCGAACGGTGAAGGTGGTCGACAGCACAATCACCCAGTCGGGTAACGACCACTACGACGATCTCTACTATGGCATCTATATGGTCGGGGGGGGCCTCTCGGTTGATCGCAGCCGCATTGCCAGCGCAGGGGCGCAGGGTGCCGGTATCGCGCTGTTTGATGGCGAGATGGTCACGCTCAATCAGTCAGAGGTCGAATCGGCGAACGGCGCGGTCGGCATTCTTTTCGGGGGTCAACGGGGCAATAGCGCCACGATTGTGCTCGGCCCGGGAAGCAGCGTGCGGACCTCGACGGTAGCCGTTTCCTCGGGGCTAGCCGATGGAATTCCGCATGGCATCGCTGCTCGTCCGAGCTACGTTAGGGACGACACGACACACGCTATCCAGATCGATGCCGGCGCACAGATCAGCGTGAGTGCGCCGGACGCGGACGGTATCCACGTTGCGCGTTCGTATTGCACTTTCCGGCCTTCGAACATGTTCCTTTTGTGCGGGGACGCCGTGGGGAGCGGTACGCTCGTGAATCGGGGCATCATCTCAAGCAACCAAGGCGCCGCCGTCTACGAGGGGCAGGGCGACACGCTCATCGTTAATAGCGGCACCCTAATCGGCGGCGGGGGCCAGGCGATCGAACTGGGACCCGGCAACGATCGGGTGGTCCTGCAGACCGGTTCGGTGATCGTGGGCGATGTGGTGGGAGGCGCGGGCATCAATAGCCTGACCCTCGAGGGCACCGGCCATGTTAACAGCGTCTTCAACAACTTTCAGACGCTGGAGGTGAGCGGTCTAGGCGTATGGACGTTTGGCAGCAACAGTCAGTTTCTTGGCGGCACGAGCATCAATGGCGGGACGTTGCGGGTAAATGGTGTGCTTACCTCCCCAGTGACAGTGAACGCCGGGGGTATCCTGAGCGGCATAGGCGCGGTGTCCAGCGTTGTGGCAAATCCGAACGGCGTGGTCGCACCTGGCAACTCGGCCGGCACGCTCGCAGTACAGGGCAACGCGACCCTGTTACCGGGCGCGCTCTATCAGGTCGCGTTCAGCCCGGCCGGCGATTTGAGCCATATGAACGTCGGAGGCATCGCGACGGTCGGCGGTGCATCGCTGCGGTTTCTCGCGAATCCTGACAGCAGCTTTCGACTGAACGAGCGGTACGCCCTCATTAGCGCAGGGGGCGGAGTCCAGGGACAGTTCGGCACCGTGAACTCGCCGCCCTTGCTTGTTTCGTCCCTGGCTTACGATGCAAACAACGTATTTGTCACGCTCGACACAAACTTCTTGGCCGGTGCGGTCACTCCCAACCAACGTGCAGTTGCCGGCTACCTGGATCGCGTAGCGGGCGATCCGGGCATGCAGTCGCTGGTGGGTCGGCTGCTGGGGATGTCGTTGCCCCAGGCGCCGCGCACGTTTGCCTCGATGGATGGCGAGCTGCATGCCTCGCTCTCGACGGCGATGCTCAATCAAGGTTCCCAGGCGTTGCGCCGCCTGGGCGGGCGGCTCGCGATGTTGGAAGGCAGTGCCCCGGCAGCTACCTTCGCGTGGTCGGGTCTGACGCTCGCGAGCAGTGCATCGGACAACGATGCGCAGCCCTCCTATGCGCAGACTCTGGGTCCCGCAGGGCTCGGCTTCACGGGCCCGGGCTTCTGGATCCAAGGTGTGGGCGACTTTTCCAACGTGGACGGTGACCCCAATGCCGCCGGCTACCGTTACCGCAGCGGTGGCGTGGCAACGGGTGTCGATGCACAGGTCGCCGCAGACACCTACCTCGGGGCGAGCTTCAGCTATGTCTCCGGCTCGATGACCCTGGACGGGCGTAACGACAGCAGCAACGTGAACAGTCCGCAGATCGGGCTGTACGCCAGCCATCGCAGCGGGGGCATGAGCGTCAAGGCGATTGCCGGCTATGCCTGGAACCGCTACGGTACGAGTCGCACGGTCCTAGAAGGAAACACCGTGGCGATTGCCCGTGGAAACTACAACGGCAGCGAGACTGCGGCCTATCTGGAAGGCGCCTATACGCTGCCCTACTTCGACCGCAGCGTGCAGCCGGTGATCGCGCTCCAAGGGGTGTGGCTGAGCCAGGACGGGTTCACGGAGAACGGCGCCGCGGCCGCGAGCCTGCGGGTGGCGGAGCAGAGCCCGCATTCGCTCGTGTCCTATCTCGGGAGTCGCTTCTTTCCTGTCGTGAACGAGTCCGCGCGCGTGGAGCTGCGCGCGCTCTGGTCGCACGAGTTCGCTGACAGCCAACTTGCAATCAATGGAAGCATGGTGGGTGCATCAACACCCATCAGCTTTGTGGCCACAGGGGTGGGTCTTCCGAGAGACGCCGCAGTGCTCGGCGCCGGCTTGGTAGCCAAGCCCAACGCGAGGCTCTCCCTCCTCCTCGACTACAACGCCACACTCAACAGCCAGCAGACCACGCAAACTGTGATGGCCGGACTGCGGTATACGTGGTGAGTAGCGGCCAAGAGCCGAGCCTACTTCTGGTCTTTGGGGCGTGGGTCCGTGTCCAGGCCTCCGACTCAGCAAGCAAATCGATCTGGGTCACCGCCAGGCTCCTGATGCCACTTCTGAACTCGGGAGCCATGATCTTACTTCTCTTAAAGCACTACAGTTAGTTTCTTATTAGGTTTCAGTTTGTATTGAACGATACTGTCCAATTATTCACATTCGACAGCGCTGGCGATTTGTCCAACAAACATCGATTCTGTTGCCGATTCAGTCGGTTAGGCGGCCGGAAAAATCAGATTCCGGGAGGTCTGTACTCAGTCTAATGTGACCTGAACCGCGTCGACTCCAGCGGTTGAAGGCGGCGACGAACTCGACCCGACACAGGGCTCAAGCTAACGACCACCGACGCGGTCCAGCGTTAGTACAACCAGGGAATGAGCTTCTTCACCCCCTTCGCATAGTCCACATACTCGGGATGTCTTTCAGTCAGCCAGCCCTCTTCCTTCGCTGCCTTGTAGTCGAAGAACGCAAAGCCGATGACCAGGAGCGCCAGGTGAGAAAGGCTGAGGGTGAAGAGGATCCATCCCGCCGCCGCGAACAGCTGGCTGCTGTAAAGCGGATGGCGAACCCAGGCGTAGACGCCGTGTTTGACCAACTGACTGTGATCCACGGGATAGGGCAGGGGAGTCAGATAGTCCCGGATGTGGACCGAGCCGAATCCGCCGAGGATGACGGCGACCACCCAGAAGGCGATCAACAGGGTCCACCGAACCGGTTCGAGTATGTCCATCAGTGCCGTGGTGGCGAGCGGATTCCAGGCGGGCGCGAAGATGAACGCGAAGAAGAGGACGAATTGCAGAACGACGAGATACTCGCCGCGCTTACCGTGCAAGAACGAAGGACGCGTCATGTCGAGAGCCTTGTCAGCGAGGTGGAAGGGCCAAGGCCGTGGGTTTGATCACGACCGCTTCAGTCGCGCAAGTTTGGGCCGAGTCACCACCGGCAACAAGCCGTCTGACCCGGCAATCAACAGGGTGAAGGCTCTGCGTGCGCCGGTCAGTGCGCGCCCCGCGCCGCGCCCATCGCCCTCGTGTCGATCGCGGCATCGGCGCCGCGTCCGGCCGCGCAGCGGGCGGCGGCGATAACCCAGGTGCCCGATGTGGCGCTTTCCGGTACAATTCCGAGGCTTTAGCCATGCCCGAATGCGGATTGCGTCGTGCCCACATCCAGTGAGTCCCGTGCGTCGACCTTCACCTGGCCGGTGCGCGTCTACTATGAAGATACCGACGCAGGCGGTGTGGTGTTCTACGCCAACTATCTTAAATTCATGGAGCGGGCGAGAACCGAGTGGTTGCGCTCGATCGGATATGAGCAGGATCGGCTGCGCGAACGCCACGGCATTGTCTTTGCCGTCCGTCGGGTCACACTCGATTATCTGGTCCCTGCGCTGTTCAACGATTGCCTGAGTGTCACGTCGCGGCTTGAGCGGGCCGCCGGAGCCACCCTGGAATTCGACCAGCAGGTGATGCGCGAGCGTGACGGCACCTGTTGTTGTCGCGGCAGCGTGAAGATCGCCTGCATCGACGCCGGCTCGTTGCGGCCGTCGCGCATCCCGGCCCATCTCCTGTCCGATTTGTTGCCGTTTTTGAGCGCTCCAGCGGAGACCCCGAGATGACGTCCGACCTGTCACTTTTTACCCTGATCCTGCATGCCAGCTTCGTCGTCCAGTTGGTCCTGCTGGTGCTGGTGATCGCTTCGGTGACCTCCTGGACCATGATCCTGGACCGTGGACGCGTGCTCTCCGGCGCCCGCAAGAGCGCGATCGCTTTCGAGGAGCGCTTCTGGTCGGGGGGCGATCTGAGCGCGCTTTACAAGGATCTCAGTCAGGATCGCAAGGGTGAGCATGGTCTGCCGTCGATCTTTCGCGCCGGTTTTAAGGAATACGTGCGTCTTCGCAAGATCGAGGGCAACGATCTCATGGCTATCCTGCAGGGCAGCGAGCGCTCGATGCGGGTCGCCTTGAGCCGCGAGATGGATCGTCTTGAGACCAGCCTGACTTTCCTCGCGACCGTCGGATCCACCAGCCCCTATATCGGCCTGTTCGGAACGGTCTGGGGCATCATGCATGCCTTCCACGCATTGGGGAACGTCGAGCAGGCGACCCTGGCGCTGGTCGCACCCGGTATCTCCGAGGCGTTGGTCGCGACCGCCATTGGCCTGTTTGCCGCCATCCCGGCCGTCATTGCCTACAACCGATACGCCAATCAGGTCGAACGTCTGCACAGCCGCTACGAGGAGTTCATGGAAGAATTCTCGACCCTGCTGCAGCGCCAGGGTCGCGCCTGAGTCGGCGCCAGGACCACACCCGATGCTCAAACGCACCCGCTCCCGACAGCGTCGCCGACCGATGGCCGAGATCAATGTCGTGCCCTACATCGACGTCATGCTCGTGCTGCTCGTCATCTTCATGGTGACCGCGCCGCTGATTACCCAAGGGGTCAAAGTGACCTTGCCGCAAGAGCGCGCCGGCGGCATTCCCAACCCGACCACCGAATCGGTGGTGATCACAGTCGACCAGTTCGGCGACTATTACATTGATGTCGGCGATGAGAAGAATGCCCCGGCGAGCGAGCAGATCCTGTTCGACCGCATTCGTGTCGTGCTCGACTACACGCCCGGCACGCCAATCCTGGTGCGGGCGGATCATCGGGTCGACTATGGGCGCGTGATACGGGCCATGGTCATCGCCCAGGCGGCAGGGGCGCCGGATGTCGGTCTGATCACGGTGCCGCCCGAGCGCGGCGAGCGCTGACGCGCCGCTGACCGGAATCCGGCGAGCACCTGACGAGTTCTGGCATGTGGCAAATTCTGCGGCGTAATCCGAGGGCTCTCTATTGGTCGCTGGGTCTGCACCTCTTCTTTGTCCTGGTCTTCTTCGTGGGCGTGAAGATCGATCGACCCATCACGGAGGCGGGGAGCAAGCCGCGGGTCGTTCAGGCGACCATCGTGGGCGATGCGGCGCTCGAAGAGATGGTCGCCGCGTTTCAGGCCGAGCAGGCGAAACGCGCGACCGGTCCCGCGATCAGCGAGCCC
>JBGSKP010000674.1:0-5388 GCA_041741175.1 Thiocapsa sp.
CCGACGTGCTCGAAGCGGCCGGCGTGCGGCTGGATCTGACCTCCGAGCAGATCGCGCGCTGCGTGCGCGAGGTCGGCGTCGGCTTCATGTTCGCGCCGGGCCACCACAGCGCCATGAAACATGCGATCGGTCCGCGCAAGGAACTGGGCGTGCGGACCATCTTCAACGTCCTGGGTCCGCTGACCAATCCGGCCGGTGCACCCAATCAGGTCCTCGGCGTCTTCAGCGAGGATCTGCTCGAACCGCTGGCGCTGGTGCTGCAGCGTCTCGGCAGTCGTCATGTCTTGGTCGTCCACGCCCGCGACGGTCTGGACGAGATCAGCATCGGCGACATTACCGATGTGGCCGAGCTGAAGGACGGCGTGATCCACCGCTACGCCATTCATCCCGAGGACTTCGGGATCAGGCGTGCGGATTTGGATTCCATCCGCGTCGGAGATCCGGCCGAGAGCCTGGTAATGTTGCGCGGCGTGCTCGCCGATCAGCCGAGTCCTGCACGGGACATCGTGCAGCTGAATGCCGGCGCGGCCATCTATGCCGCCGGACGTGCGCAGACGCTGGCGGACGGACTGGCAAAGGCGGATGCTGCGATCGCGAGCGGCGAGGCGCAGCGTCGGCTTGAACGCTTGATCGCGTTCACGGCAAGTTTCGATCGCACCAAGGGCGGTGTGTGACCGTGAGCGACACGCCCGACATCCTCAAAAAGATCATCCATCGGAAGGTCGAAGAGGTCTCGGCTCGGTCGGCGCGTGTGCCGCTCGATCGACTCGCTGCAGGCTTACACGAGGCCGATCCGCCACGCGGCTTTGCCGACGCGCTCCGGGCCAAGATCGAGGCCGGCGCCCCCGCGGTGATCTCCGAGATCAAGAAGGCCAGTCCGAGCAAGGGTGTGCTGCGTCCGGATTATCGCCCTGCCGAGATCGCGCAGAGCTATGCCCGCAACGGCGCGGCCTGTCTCTCCGTGTTGACCGACCGGGATTTCTTCCAGGGGAACGACGAGGATCTCAAGGCGGCGCGCGCGGCCTGTGCCCTGCCCGTGATTCGCAAGGACTTCATCGTCGACCCTTATCAGGTCTACGAGGCCCGCGCCTTGGGTGCAGACTGCATCCTGCTGATCGCGGCCTGTCTGGACGATGCCCGGCTCGCCGAGCTGAATGATCTGGCCGAACAGCTCGGGCTGGACGTGCTGGTGGAGGTCCACGACGCGGAGGAGCTGGAGCGGGCGCTGTCTGTCCCTGGTCGGCTGATCGGGATCAACAACCGTAATCTGCGCACCTTCGAGGTGACCCTCGACACGACGCTCGGACTGCTGGATCGGGTCCCGAGCGACCGGCTTCTCGTTACCGAGAGCGGTATCCTGACGCCTGAGGATGTCGGGCGAATGCGTGCGAGCGGTGTGAACGCCTTCCTCGTCGGCGAAGCCTTTATGCGTGCCGACGATCCGGGCGAGAAGCTGGCGCGACTGTTCTTCGGGGTGCGCTGAGCGGCGCGATACATCAAGGGGGCGTCGATCGCCGAGCCGGCTGCCCCCGAAACCCGCGGGACCTTGGGACCCGGGATCGCCGACTTGCAGTCGGCTTTTCGGCCGGCCCGACGAACTCAACCCGACGAGGCCGTCCGGGGGATGGAGTTTGACCAGGCATTGTCCGCCGGCTGGCGGCTCCCTACCGCGTTCCGAACACCACGATCGTCTTGCCCTTGACGCTGATCAGGCCCTGCTCTTCGAGACTTTTGATCACGCGTCCGGCCATCTCCCGTGAGCAGCCGACATTGGATGAGAGTTCCTGACGGGTTACGCGGATCTGCATCCCGTCCGGGTGGGTCATCGCGTCCGGTTGTTTGCATAAGTCAAGCAGAGTGCCGGCGATCCGTCCCGTCACGTCGAGAAAGGCAAGATGACCGACCTTGCGGCTGGTCTGGCGCAGACGCTGCGACAGGTGCAGTCCGATGTTGTAGAGGAAGTCCTTCGCGTACTCTTTGAGCTCGGTGTCCAGGAGGCGATCGAGGCGTTGATAAGTGATCTCCGCAACCTTGCATTTGCTCCGGGTGCGGACGATGACGCTGCGCGTTTGCTGCGGGACGAAGAGCCCCATCTCGCCGATGAACTCGTTCTTGTTGATGTAGGCGAGAAGTAACTCGCGGCGCTCCTCGGGGTCGTCGATCATGGCGGCGACCGATCCTTCGATCAGATAATATAGGGTGTCGGCCGGTTCTCCCTGACGGATGAAGTCGACGTTCTTGTCATACGTCTTGATATGACAGTAACGCAGCAAGGGCTCCAGCCAACGCGGGTCTGGTTTCGGTGGCGTCAGAATGCTCATGGCTCGCTGTGCAGATTACGCTCGAATATGATTTTAGAGTCTAGGCGTGGAGTCTGGTCTTGTCGAACCGAGGTTCGGCGTCCGCGGCTGGAAACCCTCGGATTTAGTTTCTCGTGACGAGTCAACAGCGGAATCTCGATATGAAGGCGCGTGTGAAATGGATCGAGGGTGCCGCCATGCTCGGCGAGTCCGGGTCGGGGCATGGCATCGTGATGGACGGGCCGCCCGATCTGGGGGGGCGCAATCTCGGCGTGCGCCCGATGGAGATGTTGCTGATGGGCTTAGGCGGCTGCACCCAGTTCGATGTCCTGCTGATCCTAGGTAAGGCTCGGCAGCCGGTGACGGACTGCGTGGTCGAGTTGACGGCGGAGCGAGCCGAGACGGACCCCAAGGTCTTCACCAGCATCCATGTTCATTTCATCGTGACGGGGCGTGGGCTCGACCCGCAGCGGGTCGAGCGGGCGATCCAGCTGAGCGCTGAAAAATACTGCTCCGCATCCATCATGCTTGGCGAAACAGCGACGATCACGCACAACTTCGAGATCCGCGATCTCGATGCTGTACTTGCATCCGTCGAATCCTAACGGTAGCGTGCGCGCTCCTGTTGTTCTGGAGGTTTCACGCTCATGCCGATGACTCTTAAAAAGCTGCGCCTGGAGGGGTTTAACAACCTTACCAAGACGCTCAGCTTCAACATCTACGATGTCTGTTACGCGGACTCGGACGAGCAGCGCGAGGCCTACATTCAGTACATCGACGAGGCATACAACGCCGAGCGTCTGACCGCGATCCTGACCGATGTTGCGGAGATCATCGGCGCGACCATCCTCAACGTCGCGCACCAGGATTACGATCCCCAGGGTGCGTCGGTCACCATGCTGATTTCCGAGGAGCCGATCGCGGCCGGACAGCTCTCGAACACGGCCGCCCCGGGTCCCTTGCCGGACGCCGTAGTCGCCCATCTGGACAAGAGTCACATCACGGTCCACACCTATCCCGAGAGCAACCCTCAGACCGGGATCAGTACCTTCCGCGCGGATATCGACGTCTCGACCTGCGGGCGGATCTCGCCGCTGCGGGCCTTGAACTATCTTATCCACGCGCTGGAGTCCGACGTGGTGATCATGGACTACCGGGTGCGCGGCTTCACGCGCGATGTCGGCGGGCGCAAGCACTTCATCGACCACAATATCAGCTCGATCCAGAACTACCTGTCGCGCGACACCAAGAACCGCTATCAGATGGTCGACGTGAACGTCTACCAGGAGAACCTCTTTCACACCAAGATGGTTATCAAGGACTTCAGACTCGACGACTATCTCTTCTGCGTCGAAGCCAAGGACCTGTTGGATCGCGACCATCAACGTATCCAGAAGCTGCTGCGCCGAGAGCTCAGCGAAATCTTCTACGGACGCAATCTCGGACGGAATCTCGAATATCTCGGCGGCTGAATTCCGCTATCGCGGAATTCAGGATGATATGAGGATTGGGTGCGGCTCACTGCGCTCACCGGCACCGGAGATGAGACGTTGCGCCGCAGGACTTAAGCTGCTTCCGCCTTTCGCGCTGCGACGGCGCCCACGCGTCCGACGCCCAAAAACGAATATCACCTGAACCGCGTCCAGCCGCCAGTGCATGATTGCCACAAGACACAAGCTGGCTCTGGGCATTCATAAGCTAGAGAACGCGGTTCAGACCCAATAGACCGCGCGCGTCATCACCTTAGAGGTCAGACGCATCGCCATCCGGATGGGTGCAGGCAGATCGGCGCCGCCGGCGGCGTGGGCGAGCTGGGCGTGGTGGACCTCGTCCGCCTTCATCTGCTCCAGAATGGTCCGGCTCTTCTCATCCTCGCTCGGGATCTGTTCGAGATGTTCCTCCAGGTGGTCTTCCACCTGACGTTCGGTCTCCACGACAAAGCCGAGGCTCCACTTATCGCCGGCCAGTCCGGCTGCTGCACCCATCGCGAAACTGCCTGCATACCAGATTGGATTCAGCAGGCTCTTGCGATCCCCCAAATCTTCCAGACGCGAGGCACACCAGGCGAGGTGGTCATTCTCTTCCTTGGCCGAGCGCTCCATGCGCTTGCGCGTGTCGGGCAGCTTGGCCGTGAGCGCCTGGCCCTGGTAGAGGGCTTGGGCGCAAACCTCGCCGGTGTGGTTGATCCGCATCAGGCGGGCGACGTGTCGCTTCTGTGCGTCGGTGAGGTCGGCCTCCATGATACCGTCGGCCGGATTGGGGCGTTCCGTGGTCTGCGGGCGCCCGAACAGTGTTCTCAAGGCATAATCGGCGTTGATCAGAAGCAGGTCGATCGGCGTGATGCGGCGAGTGGTCATAGATTGGTCCAGTGTCGAGGTGTTGCGCTCAGTATCGGGGCTCTGCGCTGCTTTGGCGAGTATGTGGGCGGTTGGGTTTGGTTCTAGGGTTCAGGGTTCAGGGCTTCGGCGATCAATTCGACTGGATGCAGGACCTTGATGTCGAGACCGGCCGCGCGGACGCCGGCTGCCAAATGGAGTGCGCAGCCTGGGTTGGTGGTCAGGATCAAGTCCGGAGGATTCAATCGCAGTGGGGCGATGAGTTCTTGGAGCAGTGCCTCGGCCATGGCGGGTTGCTGAAGCAGATAGGTTCCCGCGGCACCGCAGCAGCCGTAGCCGGGCGCCATTGGCGTGACGACGAGATCGGGGATGCGGGCCAGGAGGCGATGCACGGCCGTATTGCCGCCGAGCTGGTTGCGATGCGAGCAGGGCTCGTGCACCAGCACGCGGCGCGAATCCGAACCGATCCGCAGCGTGTCCGGCCAGGTTGCCCGATCGAGAAACTCGCACAGCTCCTGGGTGTGACGCAGCGCCGGTTCGGCCCTCAGCTCGGCAATACAGGCGCTTGCCAAGCCGACTAATGGGCGGTCGCCGTGGATCCGCACACAGGCATCGCGGTGCTGGTCGGCCTCTTCGGGAAACCCATTGTGCCGGAGCATTGCGCCACAGCACGCCGACGGCGTGACGATCCGCAGGCGCAAGCCCAATCGCGTCGCCACATGCAGGGTTGCCTCCACGGCCCGCCCCTGCGC
>JBGSKP010000675.1:0-2308 GCA_041741175.1 Thiocapsa sp.
CCGCGGTATCGACCCCCGGCACCTGCTGTATGTCGGCGATGAGCTGCGTGATCTGGAGGCGGCGCGCGATGCCGGGGTGCGTTTCGCCGCTGTGGCATGGGGTTACACGCCGCTGGCGTGCCTGGCCGCCGCGGCACCGGACTTTCAGTGTCGTCATCCAGCGGACTTGCTTGGCATCGCCGGACGAGGCGATGATTTGCGCCACTGAGCCCGAATCCGAGCCCACGTTCGGACTCGATTCATCACAACGATCAACCCCTTAGGGTTGACGACCCGACCCGACACGACTCAACGTAAGGAATCGACACCGTTGGACCTGACGCGACATCCGGACACGGATACAGAGATACCGACCGACCCCCTTGCAACCGAATTCGCTGCGCTGCGCCGGCAGGTCAGTGAGACCATCCTGGGGCAGCGTGGTCTGATCGACCGGCTGCTGATTGCGCTGCTCGCCGACGGCCATCTTCTGGTTGAGGGTGCACCGGGACTGGCCAAGACCAAAGCCGTGAAAGAGCTTGCGGGCGGGTTGGAGGGCGATTTTCATCGCATCCAGTTTACCCCTGATCTGTTGCCGGCCGATCTGACCGGCTCCGAGGTGTATCGTCCGCACGACGGAACCTTCCGCTTCGATCGCGGCCCGGTGTTTCATAATCTGCTGCTGGCCGATGAGGTCAACCGCGCGCCGGCTAAGGTGCAATCGGCCCTGCTCGAGGCGATGGGCGAGCGTCAAGTGACGGTCGGGCGCGAGACCTATCCGCTGCCGCGGCTCTTCCTGGTGATGGCCACCCAGAATCCGATCGAGCAGGAAGGCACCTATCCGCTTCCCGAGGCTCAACTGGACCGCTTCCTGATGCATGTTCGGGTGGACTATCCGGATCTGGAGACCGAGCGGGCGATCCTGCGGCTCAACCGCGACGAGGCGCGTCGGGAACGGGCGGCCACGCCCGGCGTGGTCTTGAGTCAGGCCAGCGTGTTTGCTGCCCGGCAGGCCATCCTCGATCTCTACATGGCCCCGGAGGTGGAGGATTATCTTGTGCATCTGGTCATGGCCACGCGCAAGCCCGAGGCCTACTCGCCGGATCTTCGTGGCTGGCTGCGCTTCGGCGCGAGTCCGCGTGCGACCATCGCCCTGGACCGCTGCGCGCGTGCGCTGGCCTGGCTGAACGGACGTCGCTTCGTCTCGCCTGAGGACGTGCAGTCGCTCGCCCCCGATGTGCTGCGTCACCGCGTGCTCCTGTCCTACGAGATGGAGGCCGAAGGGCGACGGCCCGATGATTTCATCGAGACACTCCTGGCCCGCGTGCCGGCGCCCTGAACCGGATTCCGAAGCGATCGATGATGCGCCGGCCCACGACGACTGAGGGTATCCTGCCCGAGCTCACCGAACTGATCGGTCTGCGCGAGCAGGCGCGGCGTCTGGATCTGGCGCCGCGCGGCCGTGTGCTGGCGACGCGCACCGGCGGTCATGTGGCGCGCTTTCGTGGACGCGGCATGGAGTTCGACGAATCCCGCGTCTATCAGCCCGGCGACGATCCACGCAACATGGACTGGCGGGTCACTGCAAGGGCCGGGCGGCCGCATGTGAAGCTGTTTCGCGAGGAACGCGAGCGTCCCGTGTGGCTCCTGGTCGATCAGGGGCCCTCGATGCGTTTCGGAACCCGTATCGCGTTCAAGTCGGTTGTCGCCGCGCGCGCGTCGGCCCTGCTCGGCTGGGCGGCGGTCGATCGTGGTGATCGGGTCGGTGGACTGGTCTTCGACGAGACCCGTCATCTGGAGCGCCGTCCCTCGGCGCGCGCAGGTGCTCTGCTTCCGCTGCTTGATCGATTGGCGTCAGCGCCGCCGATCTCAACTGGACTCTCAACTGGGCTCTCATCAGGGCTTACATCCGGGGACTTGCCGGAAGCCGGCCGCGCGGGTGGCTACAGCTCACTGACCGAGGCCGCCGGGCATCTGCTCGGATTGGTTCGTCCGGGCAGTCTCGTCGCCGTGATCAGCGATTTTCTGGATATCCGGCGCGGGCATGCCCGCTGGATGGCCGAACTCGCTGCCAGCAGCGAGGTCATTCTGTTGGCGCTCTACGATCCGATCGAGGTCTTGGCTCCGCCGGTCGGTTGTTATCCGGTGACGGATGGCCGAAGGCGAACCCTTCTTGATCTGACCAGCGCGCATAGCCGTCACGCCTACGAGCAGGATTTTCGAACGCGGATGGAGACGCTGGAGTGGCTGGCGCGCCGTTATCGCGCGCATCTGCTGCGCCTGACCGCCGCGGAGCCGGTGGGGCCGGCGTTGGCGCTTGGTCTTGGCG
>JBGSKP010000676.1:0-13786 GCA_041741175.1 Thiocapsa sp.
GCCGGCCTGATGCGACTCGGCACCGTGCCCATCTACGCGCTGGATCCGCTCGTCCGACGGGCGCCGGCCCTGCAGCTCACCCCCGTGCACGGCGCGGTCTTCGGTGTCTATCTGCATCCGGAGCAGGCGCGTGGCGATGGACTGATGGCCGATCAGACGGTCTTGATCATTCAGAACGGCCACGAGGTCGAGGCCAAAGTCTTCCTGGACGACGCGATCGCGATGGGTTGTGTGCGGATCCCGGCAGCTGTGACCGGAAGCGGGCGGCTGGGCGCGCAGATCGGCCCGGTCGAGATCAGGCCGTGGTTCGGCGAGACGGGCAGCGAGGCGGGATGAATCAACGATGATCGAACTATGGAATGCGCTTCCCGTGGTGATCCAGATCTTGATCAAGATCATCGCAATCGTCCTGCCGCTGCTCGGAATGGTGGCCTACTACACCCTGGCCGAGCGCAAGGTGATCGGTTACATCCAGGTCCGCATCGGTCCCAACCGGGTCGGCTGGCGCGGCTCGCTGCAGCCGATCGCGGACGCGGTCAAGCTGATGATGAAAGAGATCGTCATCCCGACCAAGGCCGACAAGGTCCTGTTCCTGTTGGCGCCCATGATCGCGATTGCGCCCGCCTTGGCCGCTTGGGCGGTGTTCCCCTTCGATGAAGGTCTGGTGCTAGCCGACATCAATGCCGGGCTACTCTACCTGCTGGCCCTGACCTCGCTCGGTGTCTACGGCATCATCATTGCCGGCTGGGCGTCCAACTCGAAATATGCGCTGCTCGGCGCCATGCGCTCGGCCGCTCAGATCGTCGCCTACGAGATCGCGATGGGCTTTGCGCTGGTCGGTGTCCTGGTGGCCGCTGGAAGCCTGAATCTGAGCGCGATCGTCGCGGCCCAGGAAGGGAATATCCTGACTTGGTTCTGGCTGCCCTTGCTACCCCTATTCGGTGTGTACCTGATCTCGGGGATCGCCGAGACCAACCGCGCGCCTTTCGACGTCGCGGAAGGCGAGTCCGAGATCGTCGCCGGTTTCCATGTCGAGTATTCCGGGATGGCCTTTGCGGTCTTCTTCTTGGCCGAATACGCGAACATGATTCTGATCTCGGCGCTCTCGGCTCTGCTCTTCATGGGAGGCTGGCTGTCGCCCTTCCCGCAGGCGTCGGTCGAGGGCAGCCTGCTTCTGGGCGACGGCTTCCATTGGCTGTTGCTCAAGACCTTCTTCTTTATGTTCGTATTCTTGTGGTTACGGGCGACCTTCCCGCGCTATCGCTACGATCAGATCATGCGTCTGGGTTGGAAGGTTTTCATCCCGATCACGATCGTCTGGATCCTGGTGGTGGCGCTTGCGGTTCTCGCCGAGCTGCCCCCCTGGTGGTCTGCCTGAGCCGGAGACGAGCGATGCTGAAAGCCACACGTGAGTATGTCCAAAGTCTCCTGATGGTCGAGCTCTTCAAGGGTTTGGGCCTGACCGGGGCTTATATGTTCAAGCGCAAGTTCACGGTCCAGTACCCGGAGGAGAAGGCACCGATCTCGCCGCGTTTTCGCGGCCTGCATGCCTTGCGGCGCTACCCCAACGGCGAGGAGCGTTGCATCGCCTGTAAGCTCTGCGAGGCGGTCTGTCCGGCACTGGCGATCACGATCGAAGCCGAGCCACGTGAGGATGGATCGCGACGGACCACGCGTTACGACATCGATCTTTTCAAATGTATTTATTGCGGCTTTTGCGAGGAATCGTGCCCGGTCGACTCGATCGTGGAGACGGGTGTCTACGAGTATCACTTCGAGAATCGGGGTGAGAACATCATGACCAAGGAGAAGCTCCTCGCGATCGGGGACAAATACGAGGCCGACATCGCCGCGGCGCGGGCTGCGGATGCGGCCTACCGCTGAGTCGTGCGGCGCCTGCTCCAGGATCATGTGCGGGGCGCCCAGCGGCCGCGAGCGGGTATTGGGCATCCGCTACCCGTGGGGCTCGGCGATCGCGGGTCTGTTTCCGCGGGCAGGGGCGTGTCGGTCGTCTGCCGCGTAGCCTGTCGGATCGTTGATTGCGTCGTCGCGCATTGGGCCGTTGCGGCTAACCAAGGCATCTGGATGAATCATGGGCTTTGAAAAATTCCTCTTCTACACGTTTGCGGCGATAACCTTATTCGCGGCAGGGATGGTGATCACACGGCGTAACCCGGTTCACGCCGTGCTCTACCTGGTGCTCGCCTTTATCAGCAGCGCGGCGCTGTGGGTGATGCTGGAGGCGGAGTTTCTCGGTATCGTCCTCGTCCTGGTCTATGTCGGCGCAGTGATGGTGCTCTTCCTGTTTGTGGTCATGATGCTCGATGTGGACATCGCGACGCTGCGTGCGGGATTCATTCGCTATCTGCCGATCGGCGCCCTGATTGCTGTTGTGTTGGCGTTGGAGATCTTTTTGATTGTCGGCCCTGATAACTTCGGCCTGCAGAATTTCCCGAAGCCCCCGGCCGCCGGCCCGCAGGTGAGCAACACCGAGGAGCTCGGTCTGCTGCTTTACACGCTCTTTGTCTATCCGTTCGAGATCGCGGCGGTGATTTTGCTGGTTGCAATCGTCGCGGCGATTCGTCTGACCCTGCGTCGGCGGCCCGACACCAAGTACATGGATCCGGCGCGGCAGGTTCGGGTGAAGAAGGGACCGGACCGTATTCGCATCGTCAAGATGCCTTCCGAGAGCGCTGCCGTCCGGACTGCCGCGTCCACAGCTGCCAAACAGGAATCGACCGAATGATCGCGCTCTCAGACTATCTGATCCTGGCCGCCGGCATCTTCATGCTGGCGGTCGCGGGGATCTTCCTGAATCGCAAGAACGTCATCCTGCTGCTGATGTGTATTGAGCTGATGCTGCTGGCGGTGAATATGAACTTCGTCGCTTTCTCTCATTTTCTCGGGGATATGACGGGGCAGGTCTTTGTCTTCTTCATCCTGACCGTGGCGGCGGCGGAGGCTGCAATCGGGCTTGCGATCCTGGTGGTGCTTTTCCGTAATCGGCAGACGATCAACGTGGAGGATCTGGACAGCCTCAAGGGATAGCGCGGACGGCGTCAACGCGTCTGCGTGACTGGCGAGTCGATCCGGACCACATCAAGCGAAAGAGCGAACTAAACAGTGGAAAACGTCTACCTGACCATCGTGCTTGCGCCGCTCCTCGGCGCCATCATCGCCGGCTTTTTCGGCGGCCGAATCGGCCGGCGCGGTGCGCATTCGGTGACCATTGCGGGCGTCGGACTTTCCACGGCGCTGTCGCTCCTGGTGCTCGCGCGCTTTATCTGGGGTGATCTGCCGGTCTTTAACGACGCCGTCTACACCTGGATGGTCTCGGACGGAATCCGCTTCGAGGTGGGCTTCCTGGTCGATCGGCTCACCGCGCTCATGATGGCGACCGTGACCTTCGTCGCCTTGATGGTCCATATCTATACAATCGGCTACATGGCCGACGACGAGCACAACTGGCCGCATGGTGCGCTGACCGGCAAGAACAGTTATCAGCGCTTCTTCAGCTACATCTCGCTCTTCACCTTCTCCATGCTGATGTTGGTGATGTCCAACAACTTCATGCAGCTCTTCTTCGGGTGGGAGGCGGTGGGTCTGGTGTCTTACCTGCTGATCGGCTTCTGGTCGACGCGCGAGACGGCGATCTTCGCCAACATGAAGGCATTCCTGGTCAACCGCGTCGGTGACTTCGGCTTTATCCTCGGCATCGCCGCAGTCGGCATGTATTTCAACAGCATGGATTATGTCGAGGTTTTCGCCGCGGCGCCCGCGCATGCCGAGACGCAGGTTGCGCTGTTCGGCGGGGTCTCGCTCATGACCCTGATCTGCATCCTGCTGTTTATCGGGGCCATGGGTAAGTCGGCGCAGGTCCCGTTGCAAGTCTGGCTGCCGGACTCGATGGAAGGCCCGACGCCCATCTCGGCCTTGATCCACGCGGCGACCATGGTCACCGCCGGCGTCTTCATGGTGGCGCGTATGTCGCCGCTGTTCGAGATGTCGGAGACGGCGCTGAGCTTCATCCTCATCATCGGCGCGACCACGGCGTTTTTTATGGGCCTGATCGGTCTGGTGCAGAACGACATCAAGCGTGTGGTCGCCTACTCGACCCTCTCGCAGCTCGGCTACATGATCACGGCACTCGGCGCCTCGGCCTATGCGGCCGGGATGTTCCATCTGATGACCCATGCCTTCTTCAAGGCGCTGCTGTTCCTGGCCGCAGGCTCGGTGATCATCGCGATGCATCACAAGCAGGACATCCGCGAGATGGGCGGCCTGCGTCGTTACATGCCGATCACCTGGATCACCGCCTTGATCGGCTCGCTGGCCTTGATCGGCTTTCCGGCCTTCTCCGGCTTTTTCTCGAAGGATGCCATCATCGAGGCGGTGGGGCACTCGACGCTCTACGGCTCCGGTTATGCCTCGCTCCTGCTGACGATCGGTGTCTTTGTCACGGCGCTCTACAGTTTTCGCATGTATTTCCTGGTCTTCCACGGCAAACCGCGGATGGACGAGCATACCCGACACCATTTGCATGAGACCCCGTGGGTGGTCACCTTGCCGCTGGTGCTGCTGGCGATCCCCTCGGTGGTGCTCGGCTGGCTGGTCGTCGAGCCGCTGTTGGTGACCAATTGGTTCGCGACCGGTGACTGGAACCCCATCGTCGTGTCGCCCGAGCATGACACCCTGCATTCGCTGCGCGAGCATTGGCACGGCCAATGGGCCTTCGTCCTGCACGGGATGACCATGCCGCCCTTCTTTCTCGCGATGGGTGGTCTGCTCCTGGCGGCCGTTGTCTGGTTGTTCACCTTTGCGAAGAATCCGAAGATCGACGATCAACTGCAGGCGATGGGCGGTCCCGTCACCAAAGTCCTGCAGTCTAAGTACGGGTTCGATGACTTCAATCAGAAGGTCTTTGCCGGCGGCAGCCGCCAGCTCGGGCGGGCGCTCTGGCTCGGCGGTGATCGTGCCATCATCGACGACGGTCTGGTCAACGGCTCGGCCCATCGGGTTGCAGCGCTGGCGCAGCGCGCGCGGCTTCTGCAAACCGGTTACCTCTATCACTACGCGATTGCGATGATCGTCGGGCTCGTCGGGCTCTTGACGTTCTTCGTCGTGCTCTAAAGCGCAAGGAGACGTCCCGCATGTATGAGTTCCCTCTCCTGACGCTGGTGATCTGGTTGCCCATCATCGGCGGTATCGTCGTGTTGGCGAGCGGTGATCGGGCCACCGACATCTCCAAGTGGATCGCGCTCGGCTTTGCGGTCCTGACCTTTCTGATTAGCCTGGGTCTCTGGACGGGTTTCGACGCCGGCATCGGGCAGATGCAGTTCGTCGAGCGCGCGCCTTGGATCCCGACCTTCAATGTCGACTACTACCTCGGAGTCGACGGCATCTCCATGCCGCTGATCATCCTGACGACCTTCATCACCATCTTCGTGATCATCGCGGGCTGGGATGTCATTACCTATAAGCCGTCGCATTACATGGCGGCCTTCCTCATCATGGAAGGCGTGATGGTCGGTGTCTTCTCGGCGCTCGATGCCATCCTCTTCTATGTCTTTTGGGAGGCGATGCTGATCCCGATGTTCATCATCATCGGGGTCTGGGGCGGACCGAACCGGGTCTATGCGACCATCAAGTTCTTCCTCTATACCTTTTTCGGCTCGGTCTTCATGCTGGTCGCGCTGATCTACATGTATTTCCAGGCCGACAGCTTCAGCATCCTCGACTTCCACGATCTGGAGCTGGGCATGACCGCCCAGATCCTGATCTTCGTCGCCTTCCTGCTCGCCTTTGCGGTGAAGGTGCCCATGTTTCCGGTCCACACCTGGCTGCCGGATGCGCACGTCGAGGCGCCGACCGGCGGCTCCGTGATTCTTGCGGCCATCATGCTGAAGATCGGCGGCTACGGGTTCCTGCGCTTCTCGATGCCGATCACCCCGGATGCGAGTGCCTCGCTCGATTGGCTGATCATTGCGTTGTCCCTCATCGCCGTGGTCTACATCGGATTCGTGGCCCTGGTGCAGCAGGACATGAAGAAGCTGATCGCCTATTCGTCGATCGCGCACATGGGCTTCGTCACGCTCGGATTCTTTATCGTCTTCACCATCATCCGCAACCCGGAGGTTGCCGGCGGGGCGGTGATGGGGATCGAGGGCGGTATGGTGCAGATGATCTCGCACGGTTTCATCTCGGGCGCGCTCTTCCTCTGCGTAGGCGTGCTCTATGACCGCGTGCATTCGCGCGAGATCGCCGACTACGGCGGCGTGATCAACACCATGCCCTGGTTCGGTGCCTTCGTGGTCTTTTTCGCGATGGCCAATGCGGGCCTGCCCGGAACCTCCGGCTTCGTCGGCGAGTTCATGGTGATTCTCGCGACCTTCCGGGCCGATTTCTGGTGGGCCTTCCTGGCAGCGACCACGTTGATCCTCGCGGCGGCCTTTACGCTCTGGATGGTCAAGCGGGTCATCTTCGGCGAGGTCAAGAACGAGAAGGTGGCCGGTCTGCAGGATCTCAATCGCCGCGAGACATTGAATCTCGGGGTGCTGGCCGCCGCGGTCCTGGCCCTCGGCATCTGGCCCGCGCCCTTGATGGAGGTGATGCACGCCTCGGTCGAGAACCTGGTCGCCCATGTTGGCGAGTGCAAGCTGCCGGCCTCCGAGGCGATGGACTGCGTCCTTGCGGTGCCCGCATCGGTGGCTGGTCTGACTGGTCGCCCCTGAGTATGGGATTGGAAATGCGCTTGGACGCAGGTCTCACTTAAACCGCGTCCAGAGTGGGCTGCGTCAGTTTCATGTTGTGTCGGGCTCAAGGGTTTTTCCGACCTTTGTCGAGACGCGGTTTAAAATTTTATATTTTTTAATACTTTAAATCGCGCCAGCTCCGACAGTTGTCGGCGCTGGCGCGGCCAAGCCAATCCAACAAACGACGCATGCCGCACCGGGCGCGGTTTAATCGGAATTCTCACATGCCATTCGACGCCGCCAATCTGTTCCCCATCCTGCCGGAGATCGCCATCCTGGTGACCGCCAGCGTGGTCCTTGTTCTGGATCTTTATCTAAAGGAGAAGGACAAGGACATCAACCATACGCTGACGCTTGTCGGACTGCTGATCGCAATCGGGCTCACCGGGGCCGTCGGCGGCGGTGAGCGCCAACTGGTTTTCGATGGCAACGTGGTTCGCGATGGCCTGACCGATCTTCTGCGCGGCGCGATCCTGGTGGTCAGCCTTTTTGCGTTCGTCTATGCGCGTCCCTGGTTGAAGGATCGCGGGCTCTTCGTCGGCGAGTTCTATGTTCTGGGGCTCTTTGCGATCCTCGGCATGCTCATCATGGTTGCGGCCAACAACTTCCTGACCATCTATCTCGGTCTTGAGCTGCAGGCGCTCAGTCTGTACGCCCTGGTTGCCTTCGACCGCGACTCGAAGAAGGGCGCCGAGGCGGCGATGAAGTATTTCGTGCTGGGCGCACTCGGCTCCGGCATGCTGCTGTACGGCGTCTCCATGATCTACGGGGCGACCGGCTCGATCGAGTTCGGGCCTGTCGCCGAAGCCGTCGCAACACAGGGTATGGACAATAAGGTTCTGGTTTTCGGCGTCGTCTTTCTGGTCATCGGCATTGGCTTCAAGTTCGGCGCCGTGCCGTTCCATATGTGGGTTCCGGACATCTATGAGGGGGCGCCGACGCCGTCGGTGCTCTTGCTGGGAAGCGCACCGAAGATCGCCGCATTCGGCCTGGCGATCCGGATGCTGGTCGACGGACTGGAGGCCATCCAGCCGGACTGGCAGGGCATGCTGCTGATCCTCGCCGTGCTCTCCATGGGGCTGGGTAACCTGGTCGCCATTGCGCAGACCAATATCAAGCGGATGCTGGCCTACTCGACCATCTCGCACGTCGGTTTCATCTTCCTGGGACTGCTCGCCGGCTCTGCGCAGGGCTATGCGTCGGCCATGTTCTACGCGATCGTCTATGCCGTAATGTCGACCGGCGCCTTCGGCATCCTGCTGATCCTGAGCCGAAAGGGCTTCGACGCCGAGAACCTAGATGATCTGAAAGGTCTTAACGATCGGGATTCCTGGTATGCCGCCATGATGGCACTGGTGATGTTCTCAATGGCCGGTGTCCCGCCGACGGTTGGCTTCATGGCCAAGCTGCTGGTTCTGGAGTCCGTGGTGCGCATCGACATGGTCTGGCTTGCGATCGTCGCCGTGATCTTCTCGATCATCGGGGCCTTCTACTACCTGCGCGTGGTGAAGGTGCTCTATTTCGACAAACCGGCTGACGATGCGCCTGTTCTGTCAACGTCCAGTGGTGTTCGGGTCGCCATGACGCTGAACGGGCTATCCCTGTTGGCGCTCGGTCTCTTCCCCGCAGCGCTCCTGAGCTGGTGTCAAAATGTCTTTACCTGATGGCGTGTTCGGTCCGACGCCCGGTTGCCCAGGTTGTGCCGGTGCGCTCCGGCGTACTACCATCGCGGTTTTAGCTTAGCGGGAGTCGCTCATGTTTCGCGGCAGCATCGTTGCCCTCATCACACCTATGCACGAGGATGGGGGGATCGACGACACGAGCCTTCAGCGCCTGGTCGATTTCCATGCCGATGCGGGCACGACGGCAATCGTGGCGGTTGGGACGACCGGTGAATCGGCAACGCTTGATGAAGAGGAGCATTGTGCGGTGATCCGCCGCACGCTGGAGATGGCTGCCGGGCGGATTCCGGTCATCGCCGGCACAGGTGCGAACTCCACCCGAGAAGCGATCGCGCTGACCCGCTGTGCGCAAGAGGCCGGTGCGCACGCCGTACTCCTTGTGACACCCTATTACAACAAGCCCACCCAGGAGGGCTTGTATCTGCATTACAAGGCGATCGCCGAAGCGGTGGATATCCCGCAGATCCTCTATAACGTCCCTGGCCGCACTGCGTGCGATCTGTTGCCCGAGACGGCGGCCCGACTCGCCCCGATCGACAACATTGTCGGGATCAAGGATGCAACCGGCGATCTGGGACGGGTAGCGCGCCTGCGCGAGGGCTGCGGCGCCGACTTCGCGCTATACAGCGGCGACGACGCGACGGGTTGCGAGTTCATGCTCATCGGCGGCGACGGGGTGATTTCGGTTACGGCTAACCTCGCCCCGCGCTTGATGCATGACCTGTGCGACGCGGCGCTGGCCGGCGATCGGGAGCGGGCCGAGAGCATCAACCGGCGGCTCGATGCACTGCATCATGATCTGTTCGTGCAGTCCAACCCAATCCCGGTGAAATGGGGAGCGGCCGAGATGGGCCTGTGCAGTCAAGGAATCCGCCTGCCCCTGACCTGGCTAACCGAAGAGCATCGGGCTACCGTGCGCGCGGCGATGGAGCAGGCGGGCATCCTCTAACGCCCGCATGTCCGCTACGCCAAAACTTCCGCGCGGTGTCCGCCCCTGTATCCGTGCGGTATCCGCGCGCTGATGCTCGATTAATCGACTGAAGAGGTCCCTCAAGTTGAGACCACGTTTTCTGCTGACCGGCGGGCTCGCCGCTTCGTTCGTGCCGATCCTGTTTATTAGTCTGCTTCTGAGTGGATGCGGCTCGAGCGTCTTCAGCGAGGTTGTGCCGGATCAACGACTGGCTTACAAAAAGCAGCGCGAAGCCGGTGAGAACCTCGAGATTCCTCCGGATATGACCTCCGGGAGTTTCGACGATGCACTGGATATACCGCCCATCGGGGGGGCGACCTACTCGGAATACAGCGGCAATCGCACCCAGCGCCAGCGGGTGGCGACGGACGGCGATGTTCTGCCCGAGATTCCGAATGTCGAGCTGAAGCGCCGCGACGCCGAGCGCTGGATCGAGGTTCAAGCCGTTCCGCAGCAGGTGTGGCCGAAGGTCATCGCATTTTGGCGTGAACAGGGCGTTCTGTTGGTCGAGCAGGATCCGGCTGTCGGCGTGATGCGCACGGATTGGCTGGACAACCGGGCCGATGTCCGGCGTGACTTCATCACGCGGATGATCAGCAAGGTCGCCGAGGGCGCCTACGCGACCTCCACGCGGGATCAATACAGCGTCCGAATCGAACCCGGTACACCCCCCGGGACGACCGACATCCATCTCACGCATCGCGGGATGGAAGAGCGTCTGGTGACCAACGCGATCGGCGACGGTAGCCGGACAATCTGGGAGCCGAGCGGCACCGAACCGGCGAAGGAAGCCGAGATGCTGCGGCGTCTCATGGTCTTCCTGGGCGCATCCGAGGCGCGCGCCGCGGGGGCAGGGCCAGGGTCGGGCGGCGCCGCGTCGATGCCCGCAAGCGGGACAGCCGGGACGCGCCTGATCACGGAAGGCGGATATCAGACCCTGGTGATCCAGGAAGAATTCCGGCGGGCCTGGAGAACGGCCGGCGCTGCATTGGGTCGAGCCGGGTTCGCGATCGAGGATCAGGACATGACCCGCGGAACCTATTACGTCCGCTATGCCGGCCAGGACGGTTCGTCGGAGGGCAAGCGCCGCGGTTGGATGTCACGCATGGCCTTCTGGAAAAAAGACGAGGTCGATCCGGTCAAGCAGTATCAGGTTCGTGTGCAAGGCAATGAGACCGAGACACGGGTGACCGTGCTCGATGCGGGCGGCAAACCGGACGCGACACAGAGCAGTCAGCGTATTCTGACCCTGATGCAACAAGAGATGCGCTAGCGACTGATTCAGGGTGCGTTTCTGCTCACTTGGAAGCGGTAGCCGGGGCAATGCCACGCTGATCGAAGGCGACGGGTTTCGCGCTTTAGTGGATAACGGCTTTAGCTTGCGCGAGATCCATCGCCGTTTGAAGGCGGTGCAGGTCGATCCGGATACGATTGATGTTCTGCTTCTGACCCACGAGCATGGCGACCATGTGAAGGGGGTGCAGTCGTTTGCCCGGCGTCATCGGGCGGAGGTCTGGACAACGCCGGGGACCTGGCGCGCGCTTGGAGGCCCGCAGATTCCACGCCTGCGGCTACTCTGCGGCCAGGGTGATTCGGTGCGCCTCGACGGGGCACTGATCCGCTCCTATCAGGTCCCGCACGACGCGCGAGAGCCCTGTCAGTTTGTGTTTGAATCTGGCGGTCGTCGGCTCGGTATCGTAACCGATGCCGGCTGCGTCACGCCGCACATGATCACGAGTCTTCAGGATTGCGACGCACTGATCCTGGAGCTTAACCATGACCCGGAGCTGCTGCGTTTGGGGCCGTATCCGCCGAGCCTGCAACGGCGTGTCGCCGGTGATTTCGGACACCTGAGCAACCTGCAGGCCGCCGGGCTACTCGATGCACTGACCCACCAGCGGTTTGGACAGCTCTGCGTGGCCCATATCAGCGAAACCAATAACCATCCGGATCTTGTGCGCGCGACCATTCAGGGCGTCTGCGAGTCGCTGCTCGACCGAATGTTGATCCTGGAGCAGGACGAGCCGAGTCCATGGTGTTCTGTTTGAACCCGACTCGATCGCCTGCGTGAGGGGTGGAATCAGTCGTCCTGGAGCCAGCCCTGCAAGGCGTCCACGAGTGCCTGTGCTTGGGCGCGACTGGAGATGTTGAACTTCGACTGCTGTCTGTACTCGCCGCCGCGCTTCTGATAACGGCGGATGGTGTATTTCTCCGGGCCATACTCGGACTTGGCGCGATCCCAATCCTGGTAGCGAAACAGGATGGTGGTCCAGCTTCCCTTCGACAACACGACCTTATCGATCTCCTTTGTCGTGTCGATCCCGTCTTCCGTATAGCTTACCGTCAGATCTTCGATCCGTTCGGCCATTCAAACGCTCCTCTGCGCGTCGGTCAGGGGGCAGGGTTTGCCTGTGCGCCGCTGCGCTCAAGGCTCGACCTGATGAGCCGGGCGTCGGGCCCGGTCGCAGATTCTCGCGCAATCTGTAGCGGCGTGCGACCACCGGCGTCGATTTGATTGACGTCCGCACCGGCCAGGATCAACCGGCGCACCGCGTTCAGGTGCCCGTTCCTGATGGCGAGATGCAGGGGTGCGTTGCCGGTCGGATCTAGTCGATTGATCTGTGCGCCGGATCGGATCAGGAAATTCAACGCATCACGGTCGATCAGCCCGGTTGCGCACAGCTCGATCAACAGGGCCTGGGCGTTCAACGAGGCACCCTGGTCGACGAGCATCATCGCGACCTGGGTGCGGCCATGGGCGAGTGCCACAAGGAGAGGTGTTTGGCCCTCTCGATTCAGGCTTTCGATGTCCGCCCCGTTGCGCGCGAGTTCGCGGGCGATGGCGACGCGCCCGGCCTGGGCGGCGGCATGAAGCGGGGAGTCACCCGCGGCATTCGGCGCATTGAGATCGCGTTCCCAATGGATGTGACGGCGGATCTGGTCGATGTCGCCGATCTCCACCGCCCGGTTCAGATTGACTGTCGGCTCCGCCGGCTCGGTACAGCCTAAGCCCGCGAGGCTCGCCAACAGCGTTAGAGCGCGAACGATGCCCGTCATGATGCCTCCACTTGCGATGTCACCCGCTCGGCCGACAGTCTGGGTCCTCCACCTGGCCAGCAGAGCCCAACAAGGCTGCCTGAGCCGATCCTCCGTGATACCGTATGCCCATGATCTGGAAATTGCTACTGACCCTATCCGTCATCCTCATGGCCTATCTCGTTATCCGTGCACGCATCCGGCGTGCTCGGGAGGCGGCAGGGCTCGGGCCGCCGCGCTCTGCATTGATCCCGCCGGCCCTGATACGCCCGCTTGCCTACGGACTCCTGGCTGTGATGCTACTCGGCAGCCTGACGTATCTTGTCAAAGATTGGGATCGCGACAGGGCGATCATCCGCGTTCAGGTGATCAATGCCAATACGGGGGCGGTGACGGAATACGCGGTGCGCCGGGGGAGCCTGGATGGTCGACGCTTCATCACTTCGGACGGGCGGGAGGTGCGTATCGCCGAGGTCGAGCGTCTGATTGTGCAGGACGTTCATTGAGGCGGAGGTGGCGGGTGGCGTCGCCCTCTCCGCGGTTGATTGTGAGCTGCCTGATCGCAAGCTGCACGGCATAGGCGGGGCGACATCATCTTACGAGGTCTGTCTGCCATACGAAGGGTCGCACTGAGGCGAGATTCGGGAATCCGCTCCCAGTTTCGACCGCATGGCCAGGCAGAGCTTGATCCGTATCGGAGCGGCTGCGCGCCGTAGTCTTCCATCGCGCCAACAATATTAGTGTCAACAAAAATTGACATACCGCATTGACAACAAATGTTGACACCGAGCGGGTGCCTGTAGGAGTATCGCCGACAGATTCTCTATATTGAGTTTGCAAACACGATGCTGATGGAGTCTGCCGACGAGCCTTTGTCCTCGAACACGCTGGCTAAGCCTCCGTGCATCTCCGATAACCTGGACTTGATACAAGCGCTCCAGCTGGCTTTCGAGCAGGGCAGTCACCCATCGCGCGCACTTGACGACCCCCCACGCTGAGCATGGCCACCTTCCCTGATGGTTTTTTCCCCTTAATTGGTCATCTTTCATGAGGGAGAGCGGTGGGCCTCCCTCGGGGTGCTTGAACAACCGCACCCGTCGGGAGAGTCTCTTGTTTGCGAAGACGAAGAGACTGCATCAGTGTGCCATGCCTTCCTTGAAAGCCCCACGTTTTTCACCGTGTTGCTGCACATCGACGACGAGTTCGCCGAGGCCGCCCAAGCGGAGGGTTGTCCCGCCTGCGGCGGCGTGTTGCATCAGGCCGACTATCCCCGTAAGCCGCGAGGCTGCCCGGTATCCTGGCGCGCGGCGTTCGCGACGCGTCGCAGTTTCTGCTGTGCGCAGTGT
>JBGSKP010000677.1:0-4517 GCA_041741175.1 Thiocapsa sp.
GCGCCGGGATCGAGGTGCTGACGGCGGCACTGCCGGCGCAATACCGCGCGTCCGAGCAGACCTAGCCGACCGCGGCACCCGATCATGCACTGGATCGGCCTCTCCCTGATCTGCGCCTTCAGCCTGGCCAGCGCCGACGCGGCCACCAAGCGGTGGCTGCAAGGCTTCTCGGCCCGCGAACTGGTGGTGGTGCGCTTCGGGATCGTTGGCTTGTTGATGACCCCGTTGCTGATCGGAATGCCTCCCATCACGGAGCTGCCGGCGGATTTCTGGCTCTGGATCGCGGCGCTGATTCCGCTGGAGCTGATCGCGATGCTGCTCTACATGGCGGCGATCCGTGATCATCCCTTGTCCCTGACCCTACCCTACCTGGCCTTCACACCGGTGTTCGTCATCGGCGTCGCCTGGGTGGTGCTTGGCGAGACGGTGACTTCGACAGGTGCTGCGGGGGTTCTGCTGATCGTCGCCGGCGCCTGGTTGCTCAACAGCGGTCATGCCCACCGCGCCGACCGGCGCAGCTGGATTCGTCCCTTGACGGCGATCCTGCGCGAGCCGGGATCCCGGATGATGCTGCTGGTGGCCGCCATCTATGCGGTGACCGCAACGCTCGGCAAAGGGGCGATGCGTCATCTGGGCCCCGAACACTTCGGCGCCTTTTACGTTGCGCTGCTCGGGACGTCGGTTTGGTTGCTGTTCGTGCTGCCGCGGCCGGGGATCCTGCTCAGGATCTTCGGCCGGCCGGTCCCCGTGCTGCTGGTCGCGCTCTTGATGATGGTCATGGTTTATACGCATTTTTTGGCCATACAGCAGATCGAGGTCGCCTACATGATCGCGGTGAAGCGCACCAGCCTGCTCTTCGGGATCTTCTATGGCGCTTTGCTGTTTCGCGAGCCGGGACTGGTCGCGCGCCTTCCGGCCGGCGTATTGATGGTCGCCGGGGTCGTGCTCATTCTGACCTGAGCGGACGCCTCGCCAAAGGCCGCCTCGATGCGCCCAAGCAGCTCAGCGAGCGGCGGGGTCCGGCTGGTATCGATAAACACGGCACGCGCACGCTCCGCGGCATCCAGGGATTCGCGGGCCATGCGTTGCCGATCCAGCACGCGAAGATCCGCATCCGAAGCGTCCCGCCCTCGCTCCAGGCGATTCACAATGCGCTCACGCAGCACCTCCAGCGGCGCGTCGAGGGCAAGGATCGCGGCGCGAACGCCATGCCGTCTGGCCAGGTCCCAGAACGGCAGGCGTCGCGCCCGAGAGATAAAGGTCGCATCCACCAGGACATTGTAACCACTGCCCAGGATCACATCGGTAAGCCGTAGCAACCGCCCGTAGGTCCACTCGGTCGCGGCCGGAAAATAGATGCCCGAATCGATCGATGCCCGGCTGATCGACGTCTCGGACAGACCGAACAGGCGCTTGCGCTCCACATCCGAGCGTAGGTGGATCAAAGGCATGGTCTCGCGCAGCCGACGTGCCAAAAAGCTTTTCCCCGACCCCGACAGACCGCAGGCAATCAGCAGACGGGGCGAACGCGGCGCAGTGTAGGACTCGGCAAGCTCCAGATAATGCGTACAGTGGCTGCGGTCCTGCGTTTCTTGGGCAGGATCCAGGTCGGCCTGTCCGAGACGGATCGCGAGTACCTTGGCGCGAACCAGGGCCCGATAGACCTTGTAGAAATCCAGGACCACGAGCGCACCGAAATCACCGCTGCGCTCCAGATAGCGGTTGAGAAAACGCCACGCCAAGGCCGAGGCGCCGGACTCCTCCAGATCCATAATCAGGAACGCGATCTCGCTGGCGGTATCGATCCAGCGCAAGGCCGGACTGAACTCGATCGCATCGAACACCCGAATCTCGCCGCCAACCAGGGCGATATTGCCGCGATGCATGTCACCGTGACACTCACGCACATAGCCGCACCGGCGACGGCGCTCGATCGCCCCGGTCAGTTCCCGGTAACGCGAACCGGTCCAGACTTCGAGCCGATCGAGTCGATCGATCTGATCGGGCAAGATGGCGCGCGCGCGAATCTGGTTCAGATTCTCGACCATCGGGGCAAGCGCGGACTCTGGCGTGCCGAATGCGCTGTGGCTATCGGCAATGGGGATGTGCGCGTGGAAATCCGCGATCTGCTCGGCCAGGCGATCCATCAGCGCGCCGGACAAGGGTTGGCAGCTGAGCAGCGCCTCCTGCGGGAACCGGTGCATCTGCACGGCATAGTCCTGCACCGGACCGGACCCGCCGATGCACGGCACGTCCGCCGTGCCGGTAATGGGGACGACGCCCAAATACAGATCCGGTGCCAGACGGCGATTGAGCCGCAGCTCTTCGTCGCAACAATGGCGACGGCGCTCCAGCGTCGAGAAGTCGAGAAAGCCCAGATCGATCGGCTTCTTGAGCTTGTAGGCAAACCGGCCCGCCAGAAAGACGTGCGAGATATGGGTTTCGATGTGCTCGACCTGCTCAACCGGGTGCGGATAGCCATCCGGGCGCATCAGGGATTCGATCAAGCGCGGATAGTCATCGCGGTTCACGGGCAGCCATCCTCGTCCGTCCAACAATGACCCTGCATCAGGCGGCCTTGAACTAAGTATAAGCGGTCATTAAGATCCATCCTCGGTTTCGCACGTTCTTAATCTGTGGGAGCAGTTCATGTCTATCGAGCGTATCGTCTTCGCCGTCGCCGGCGCCTTTATCCTGATCTCGGTCCTGCTGGCTTTCTATGTCAGCCCCTACTGGCTGTGGTTCACCGCTTTCGTGGGCCTGAACCTCTTCCAGTCGGCCTTCACGGGATTCTGTCCGCTGGCCGTCATCCTCAAGAAGATGGGCAAGACAGCCGGCCCAGCCTTCTGATGAGCTGCTCGCTGGCCCCGCCGCTATGCCGGCGCGGGTCGGGCGCAGCGGCTCATCGCGTCTGTCTGGTCCCGGCAGCGATCAGTCCTCGACCGGCTGGGCCCATAGATCATGGTCGCCCGCGTCCGTCACCTCGACCTCGACAAAATCTCCCGCATCCAGCTCCCAGTCCCCGGCGATGATCACCTGCCCGTCGATCTCGGGTGCATCCGCGTAGCTGCGGGCGATGGCATCCTCCTCTCTGACTTCATCCACCAGAACGATCAGTCGCTGACCAATCCGTGCCGCCAGCTTCGCGCGGCTGATCTCGGCCTGCACCGCCATGAAGCGGGCCACGCGCTCCTGCTTGACCGACTCGGGAACCGGATCGGCGAGCGCGTTGGCGCTCGCCCCATCCACCGCCGAGTAGGGAAAACAGCCGACACGGTCCAGCCGGGCCGCACGCAGGAAGTCGAGCAGCTCCTCAAAATGCGCCTCGCTCTCGCCGGGAAACCCGACGATAAAGGTGCTGCGCATGACCAGTTGCGGGCACTGCTCGCGCCAGCGCTCAAGCCGCTCGAGCACCTTCTCGGTGGCGGCCGGGCGCCGCATCGCCCGCAGGATCGGCTCGCTGCCATGCTGCAGCGGCATATCCAGATAGGGCAGAATCAGGCCCTCCGCCATCAAGGGAATGAGCGCATCGACGTGCGGGTAGGGATAGACATAGTGCAGCCGCACCCAGGCCGGAAAGGCGCCGAGCGCCCGCGCCAGCTCCGTGGTATCGGTCTTGAGCGGCCGCCCCTTCCAGAAATCCGGGCGGTAGCGCAGATCCAGTCCATAAGCGCTGGTGTCCTGCGAGATGATCAACAGCTCGCGCACACCGGCCTCGACCAGCCGCTCGGCCTCCGCCAGCACCTCGCCGATCGGCCGACTCACCAGATCCCCCCGCAGACTCGGGATGATGCAGAAGCTGCAGCGGTGATTGCAGCCTTCGGAGATCTTCAGATAGGCGTAGTGCCGCGGCGTCAGCTTCACCCCCTGCGGCGGAACCAGACTGGTGAAGGGGTCATGCGGCGCCGGAAGCTCGGCATGAACCGCGGCCATCACCTCATCGAGGGCATGCGGCCCGGTCACGGCGAGCACCTCGGGATGCGCCTCGCGCACCAGATCAGCCCGCGCACCGAGACAGCCGGTCACGATCACCCGACCGTTGGCCTCCAAGGCTTCGCCTATTGCCTCCAGGGACTCGTCCACGGCGTCTTCGATAAAGCCGCAGGTATTGACGATCACCAGATCGGCATCCGCATAGCTGGGCTGAATGCCGTAGCCCTCCGCCCGCAGCTGCGTGAGGATCCGTTCGGAATCCACCGTGGCCTTCGGACAACCGAGGCTGACGAATCCGATCTTCGGGTGTTGAGTCTTTGGCATGGGGTCAACCGGGCGCCGCTTAATGGTTGAAGAGGAGGCGACGATACCGGGCAAGCCGCGGATCGTCACTGCCGAGATGATCCATCAGGGCCGCGAGCCCGCGCCGACCAATCCCGTCGCGATAGCCGGCATCCTGCCGATGGATCTCGGCGAAGAGTGCGAGTGCCGCGTCGACATCGTCCTGGACCAGACGCCTCGCCGCCAGAGCAAGGCGCGCATCCAGGTCGTCCGGCGTCGCGGTGAGCCGGGCCTCGAGCTCG
>JBGSKP010000678.1:0-1631 GCA_041741175.1 Thiocapsa sp.
TGTTTTACTTTTATCTAAAACGCCCGATGCAATGATTGCCGCATCGCCAATCAGATAGCCGTAGCCGGCGGCTTTTAGCGTTTGTTTTTTCAATGCTCCTAGCACTGAATCATGTTTTTCCGTAGATTGGTCCATAATACAAATATAACGCTTTTCCACTTTCCAGTATACAGCTGGATTGTTACAGTTTAATGTCAACGCCACAAAATAAAATCAATAATAAACAGAAAGATAGCTCTTATGCAGCAGGCTTTGGAAAAACTGGTGGGGTGGCTTTCGGCGGTTTTGTTCTTTGATATTGGCGGCTTTCCTTTCATCGTGCTATGGCTCACCGTCGCCGCTTTTTTCTTCACTTTTTACCTGAAATTCGTAAATTTCCGCTTGTTCGGGCATGCTATAAAAGTCGTCTCCGGCAAGTTCGATAAAAAGGAAGATGCAGGGGAAGTCAGCCATTTTCAGGCTTTAATGTCGGCCATCTCGGCAACTGTTGGTTTGGGCTCTATTGCCGGAGTTTCGGTGGCGGTGGCGGTTGGTGGGCCGGGGGCTATTTTCTGGATTGTGGTTGCCGGGTTTCTTGGCATGGCGACCAAATTCGCTGAGGTCACGCTCTCCATGTGCTATCGCCGCATCGACGCCGACGGGAAAGTTTTCGGTGGGCCTTTTGAATATATCAAGGCCGGTATGCGTGACCGTGGTTTTGCCCAAGCCGGAAAATTTCTCGCCATTTTATTTGCTATATTTTGCTTAGGCGGCGCACTCGGCGGCGGCAATATGTTCCAGTCTAACCAGTTTGTAGGAATTATGACTGGTACATTTGATTTGCCTAAAGCTGATTTTTGCTTTGGAACAATATGTATTGAATGGGCTAAGGCTGTTCTGTCGTTAATTTTCGCCGGCCTGGTATTTGTCGTGCTGCTGGGCTCAATCAAGCGCATCGCCAAAGTCGCCGAAGCAGTTACTCCGATCAAGGGTATTTTATATTTGCTCTGCGCTATCGTTGTCATTGGCGCTAATATCGAAAACTTGCTGCCGACTTTATCGCTGATTTTCAGCAGCGCCTTCACCGGAGAGGCGGCTAAGGGCGGCTTTATCGGCATGATCGCCATGGCTTTCAAGCGCGCCAGCTTTGCCAATGAAGCCGGGCTCGGTTCAGCGCCGATTGCTCATGCTACTGCCAAAACCGAAGAGCCGGTTCGCGAGGCAGCAGCATCGTTGCTTGAGCCATTTTTTGCAGCAATGATCGCTCTCTTAACTGGGTTGATGGTGACTATCACCGGCGCTTATGCTGGGGCCACGGTCGATGATGGGGCAATGATTGCTAGCCACGCTTTCGCCACTGTCGCACCATGGTTTACAGTAATGCTTGCGCTCAATGTGTTGGTATTTGCCTATTCCACCACCATCGGCTGGAGCTATTACGGCGAAATCGCGTGTTCGTATCTGTTCGGTCGCAAAGGCTTGAAACTCTACTACGCCGTATTCTGCCTGTGCACGTTCCTGGGCGGCGTGGTGACGTTTGGCGTTGTGCTCGACTTCTCCGACCTGCTCATCTTGGGCATGGCCTTCCCGAACCTGATCGTGGTCTACCTGCTGCGCAAACGCATCAAGGACGAGATGAACGCATATATGGC
>JBGSKP010000679.1:0-1840 GCA_041741175.1 Thiocapsa sp.
AGGTGATCGACGAAGTTTTGAAGATCGAAGCGATCCAGAAAGTCTTCGTAATTGAACTTCCTGAAGCCGGCGAATTACCAGCGTGGCTTGCGTAGCACATTGTGCTGCTACATTTCCATGTAGACGTCGATTGCAAGGTCCTCTGGACCAAGATCGACGTCGCGCACGACAAATTTACCTTCGACGCGGATCGTAACTCGATGCTTTCCGTGAAATGCTTTAACGGCACTCACACCAGCAGCATCGGTTGAAGTTGTTTCGTCGGTCCACCACTCGTCATAGACTAGCTCTTCCCAAACCTTGCCATTGAGCTTGATGGTCCAATCCTTGCGAAACATTGCTCCAGAGGGACGCCACATGCTGCCTTCCCAAAAGCCCCACGTAGTAAAGCCGGTTGTTGCTGGATGCGAAAAAACAAGCGTCAGGATGTCTCGCGTGTATGCGGCTTGCGTTTCTTCATCGCGTGAATCAATGTCGAATTCAGTGACTTCTATGGGGAGTCCAAACTTTGCGAAACGATCAAGCACCTCTTGAGCTTTTGTCATCGAAGTAAGCTTGCCTTGAAAGTGGCCCTGCATTCCAATTCCTTCTACCGCCGCTCCTTCGTCCAGCAGTCGACGAATCAGGTTTTCGTACTGAGCGATATTCTCATCTTGCTGGTCATTTGCCGCCAAAATTCCGTACTCGTTAATAAACCACGTCGCCGAAGGCTGCGAAGCATTGGCGGTTTTAAAGAGTTCCGTGTAGAAGCTTTTGCCTAAGACTTCGGCCAATATATTGTCGTCGCGAACCTCATTAATTCCATCCCATGCCACCATTGGAAACTTTGAAGTTCGCTCAAGTGCGTCACTGATAGCAGCATCGATTTCTCGGCGAAAAGCCTTAGGTTGATCCCTCAGTTCTCGAACGCGCTTTGGAATGAAAGTGGGGTAAAGCAACAAGTGAGTTTTAAGCTCGAAGCCTTCTGATGCCGCCCAATGAGCCATATTGTCCGACATCGCTTTTCCATTCGGCGAGTCCGTTCCCCAGTCGGCCCAATAGCGAGGCAGTGTGACGCGATTGAAAAGTTGTTTCATCGTTGCCCGATATCGGTCGGCGTCAGCACTGTCCGTGAGGGGCATCGCATCGGTAAAGCTACCAAACGCAAATTTATGCCGTTGTTGTTCAACCTGGATTTTAGCGTTTGCCACCGGTGTGCCATCGGCTTTCAGTACACGAATCTTCAAATTTGACTTTCGCACAGCATTGATGCGCGATTTCGCAACCTGGACTATCTCCAGGTCCGAAGCAGATGGTTCGTAAACGAGCTTCGTCCGGGGCCACTTAAGTTCAGGGATATCTCCAAGAGAAATCAGGCTAAGGTTTGTGATTTCAAGATGCTGCTTATTTTCAGCGCAGTGGATTGTTACGTTACAACTGTTCGATCTATAAGATTGCTTTGCACGAACGCATGCAAAGTAGGTGTTGCGGTTAGAAGTCGGAACAATAATGGAAGCAGAATCGGCTGCAGCCATTGACTGGTAGTTATCTGTCTGCTGGAAATAAACCGACAACTTCCCTTGAGTTTCCTGCGTATTCGGCGGGACACAAACGGCATCAAACCGCAAGCATAATACCTCTTGAGCACGAATGGCTTTTGCAATCGGCGGAGACTGGATCTGCAATCGCCAGGGTTCTGACGATGGCGCAACGCAGTTAACCTCAATAGCTTCTTTTCGTTGAATTATGCTGCCAAATTGAGAATCCGATAGGCATAAGAAGTCAGCTTGGCTGCTGAGGATTGTTTGCGTTTGGGCCGTTGCATTCAGAGCAATAACCAAGGAGAGTACAAGAGCAAGGA
>JBGSKP010000680.1:0-1522 GCA_041741175.1 Thiocapsa sp.
CACTGCCGCAATGTATGTTCGCAAAGATCTGGTCATCGCTATCATTATCAAAAAGAAACATGCTGTACTCAAAGTGGAGATAGCGTCTATTCTACGATTGACGCTCGAGCCATGCGACTACTAGCGGACAATAAAAGCGCCGCTACGCCCCGAACCGACTCATCACGCTAGGCTCAATGCGTTACAATTCATTGAAAACCGAAGACAGTTGCGGCAAACCCTCGTCGGCTCAAGCATCGAATCAGCCCGACTTGGGCGCCCCGATTGCCACCGATTTCAGTGAAAGGCACGATGTTTGCGAAACACGGACGAACGGCTATTCTTTTTCTAGTGCTTACCTCATCAGGCTCATTGCGGCCCTTCAAACTAAAATTATTAAGGAGAGTTTAAAATGTCGACCAGCGATGAAACTTCACGCGGCGAAGATCTGAACAAGATACTGGCTGAATATCAGGCCGGCAAAACTGGACGACGTGAATTCCTTCGTCAAATTGTTGCCATTGGCTTTTCGTCAGCAGCGGCCTATTCACTGCTAAACAGTTCAACAGCATCCGCCCAAACAATCACAACCCAGGCGCTAGGCGAAGAAAACCAGTCAAGCTCGCCGACGACCAAGGCTGTCGGGGAAGAAGGCTCGTCGGGTAGGGTGACAACGCAAGCCTTAGGCGAAGAAAACTCGGTCTCCACCAGAGCAGTAGGCGAAGAAGGCCAGCTACCTCAAGCAACAACATATGCCGTTGGTGAAGAAGGTCAGCCATCACGCCCCACGACAATGGCTGTTGGAGAGGAGAGCGGACCGCCTCAGGCAACAACATTCGCAGTGGGTGAAGAAGACCGCCCCTCGCAACCAACGACTCTCGCAGTGGGAGAAGAGTCTAGCACGCCACAGGTAACAACCTATGCAATCGGCGAAGAAGGTACATCGCAACGATCGCCTTACATGTCTACTCGCAACACGGGCGAAGAAGGGCAGCCAACCAATCCTACATCACCGACAACTTTTGCAATTGGCGAAGAGAATTCAGCAGGCGGAAACTTTACTCCGTCGACTCGTGCTGTAGGTGAAGAAGGTCAACCAAAGCCATCAACCCGTGCGGTCGGAGAGGAAGGAAGTCCAACTCAAGTGACAACATTTGCTGTTGGTGAAGAATCGCAAGCTCCTCGTGTCGTGCCCAATTCACCAGGTAGCAGTTCCGGAAGCCAACGCATCGTACCGCGAATCTGGAATAACTTCCGACGCTGGTAAGACTTCACATGCGTACTCCTGCACTTTTAATTGTTGGTGGCGAATCGGACCCCAACACTCAGCGAATCGTAGATCAAGCGCATCTCCATGAGCTTGATTACGTCTTCTGGAACTCCGACAACGACATTTGCCGCCAAATTGCCTGGGATTTTAGCACTCCCACACTCGACCTGGGCGATCTTTCACTCGCGCCCAAGGCAGTGTTCCTAAGGTACAATGTTTTTGATTCCGACCCGTTTCAAAATCGCAGTTGCTTTGTCACCATCCAGTCGTACG
>JBGSKP010000681.1:0-1816 GCA_041741175.1 Thiocapsa sp.
TGGAAAGGTACGATCAAAGCTGGCCCAGCGAGTTCGTAGAGTAGAATCGTCGTTTTTGCCTGCATCCAAACTCCAAGAAAATTTAAGGTTTCGATAAATCAAACGACGCTTAACACAGTTTTAGAAGAAACAAGGTGCCGAGCCAGGGAGCTAAACATGAAAAGAATAGCAACAGCCGACGCAGACGTTGGGACTCACCGAAGAAGCACCATCATGTAAACCGAAAAAAGTCAAAAAACAGTGTCGCCCGCAACATACAAACCCAGAACTTCATAGCGTTAACTTAGCCCGCGAAGTGAACGCATAGATTTCAAAATCACACAACCCGGGCTGGGAGACAACGTTTGGTTACGCCATTTGTTTCGCCGCCCCTTTCGGTAAACGATTCCATTTAAGAAAGCACACGTATCGGGCTTCAGTACAACATTTTTTCTGCCGATGATGAACTATTACCACAGTATCAGATTCTATTGAGGTGTACGGGATCTGGTATATGCGATAAGTCCGACGCAACTGCCGTAGGCGCATACGAGGATTACAGGAATGATTAACAGATCAACGCGAATGTTGTAGCTTGATGGCATGAAGATGTTAGAAACGAGGAACGAAGTCGTAGCAACAAATGCAAGGATCGTAGCCGCGGCATATGCCATAGGGCGACTGATGGTTAACAGGAGCCAAGGCATAAAGACAGTTAATAGCCCGCTGATCAATGCAAGCCACATGGTAATGAGTGCGAGTGATTCCGAGTCCATTGCTAAAGGGCTTATGGGCGAAAGTTTGCGGTAACAGAGTCGCCGCGGCAAAACTATGTCTGCAAAAAACGTATGATCGGTGACGTCAGTTCACCGCTTTGTTCACCGATCAATGGCGCCAAAGCACGTTTCCAAGTTTGCAGCGAATCCAAAGTATAGCCGACTGGCGCCGTGTTGTACGAGTGTGTTCGACACGTAAAGAACCCACGATTTAGCGGCGGAAAATCGATTAGGATCAAATCATGGTTCCCGAAAGGAACCAGCTGACGCGCTGATCGTGAATTGTGTTTCATCTTCCACGGCCTGCCGACACGGAAATGACATTCAGAAACATCCGCTATGATCACATCGTAACACCATCGAAGGGTCAGCGTATGTCCGCTAAGCTCGACAACCGGAAGCCTCGCTCGCGTCGCCAAAATCAACGGCCCCTTTGTCCACAGTTTGAGTAGATCGTCAGGTATCGTCTCCACGAGAGGTTGTGGATGCGTCTCGTTCATTTGTTCAGTCGAAGCATCTCCGTGGCCGAACGGCGGCGCTCACCGCGGCCCGTGAAGTGAATTATTCCATTTCAAACCCGGTTACCCACGGGCTCGGGGGCAAGTGCGGGAATATCTACTCTGTTACAATTGTGTTCTTCTGCATTCGAAGTGAGTATTAACATTACAGTGCTATCGTACTAGCAGAAGACCCAGCGATGCTAGCAACTTGTTTGACGTCGCTAACTTGGATAAATAAGCTAACGGTATATCCATCAGCACGCACCGCGCAAGATTTGACTTGCCATCATCATTTTCCACTTCCAGCAATTTGGGTTTTCATCTTTCGATGACAGTGCCAAACATAGGCAACCAAGGCGATCATTAGGAGCAGTTGGATTGGAATTGATACGCTAGGTACACCATAAAGTAGCCGACCAACCAAAGCTAAGCATGCACCCATCAAGAAAAGCAAGCCCTGATTTCGAGCTCGCCTTGATTTGGAAGAATCATTCAACACTACCACTGGCAACCTCGCAATTAAGGTCAGACCGACGTCCAGGATCACCAAGCGGCGACGGG
>JBGSKP010000682.1:0-1998 GCA_041741175.1 Thiocapsa sp.
TGCGGAGGAACTCTATCAACAAGGATACATTTCTTATCCTCGTACCGAGACCGAACGGTTTCGTCCCGAGTTTCAGCATAGGCCTCTAATCCAAGAATTTGCGAATATTGAAGGAGATTTTGGAGAGTACGTCTGATGCGATGTATTGTAGATTTTTGCGGCTATTTTCGTTTTGCTCATTGTCATCTTTGCTACTGTGTTTTTAGATATGCCACGAAATTGCTTACCGACAACAACTTTCAGATGCCTCGTGCCGGTCAGCACGACGACAATGCCCATCCTCCCATCACTCCATGTAAAGCCGTCGATCCTCAATCCATTGGCGACCCCACCCAACGCAGCATCTACGCATTGATCGTCAAACACTACTTAGCATGTTGTTCTCGCGATGCCTTTGGCAAGGAAACTCAGCTAACGGTACGCATGGCGTCGGAAGAGTTTACCGCCAAGGGTCTGATGATATTAGAGAGAAATTGGTTGGAAATATATTCTCCCTGGGAACGATGGTCCACGGGACAAGGTGAATTGCCTCCTCTGGAAGTGGGCAGTCGAATCGCTCCGAGTTCCTTGCTTCTCAAAGATGGCCGAACCGTGCCGCCACAACCAATATCAGGTACGTTCCCTTGCGTTTGACGGTTGCGCTTGGTTACTTGCCCAGGTTGCTCACATGTCACGAATCCATTTCTTCAGAGGTGGAGCTTATTTCGCTTATGGACAAGAATGGCATTGGCACGGATGCAACGATTGCACAGCATATTGCCACCATTCAAGAGCGTGCATATGCCACCAAGGATGCACAGCTCAAGTTTCTTCCCACAAAATTGGGGATTGCACTAGTGGAGGGATACAATAGCATGGGGTATCAGCTCAACAAGCCAGATCTACGTCGTGAGATGGAGGCCGAATGCAATTACGTAGCATTGGGTCAAAAAACAAAGCAAGACATTATGGCCCCCATTTTGGCAAAGATGAAGGAGTGTTTTATACGAGCCAATGCAGAGGCACACAAACTCGACGAAGCTGTCGCGCGTCACTTTCCGCGATTGGGAGCGAGTAACGAGACATCGACCGTGTTACAAGCTGATTTCAGTGAGTGCGGAGTCTGTCACAGTCTTATGACACTCAAGCAGGCAACGAACAACAATCGAGGCAGTAACAACACCAATCGAAATGTCTCTCGACGAAAGCTCCTTTTCTGCTCCACCTGTCAGCTGGGTTTGGGGTTGCCTCGGGGAGACTTGCAGCCAATGACAGAAACCAATGATGCTCGTGTCAAGTGTCCCATTTGTCAGTATCAAGTGGTCCGCATCGTGCGAGGAGATGGCTACACTGGAAACGGTTATCACGTATGTCCCAAGTGCTTCTCGGATCCACCGCTCGAGTACGGAGGGGCGCAGAACGCAGATTTTCGTTGCTTCCTATGTCAGCACCCGACGTGTCGACTAGCAAGCGGAACACAAGGCGGAGATGTCGAAGTTTATCCATGTCCCATTTGCGCGCCGCAAGGGAAAGTCATGTTGCGAAAAAACTCCCGTGGACATGTGTTATCATGTAATGCCGGTCGCGCCAAGTGTAACTACACCGTGTGGCTACCGAAGGAAGCAAGTACCATCTCGATCCCCGAAAATCTCACCTGTACATCATGTTCCACCGCTGGACGGACGGTGCGAAAGGTACACTTTGTTTGGAAGCCCGGCAGCGTCCCTCCTCACCTCGATCGGGAGTGTACGGTCTGCGTTCTCTGTGACGTTGGCTTTCGTCAAGACTTACAGGTATCACTACCACAACCCGGCCAGGTCATGACCAACGCACGTGCCCGAGCACCCAATGGACGAGGGCGTGTGGCGGCAGCTCAACAAGGCAACAACCGTGCTGCTGGAGGCAACAATGTTTGCTATCAGTGTGGGCAGCCTGGCCACTTTGCTAACAGCTGCCCTCGTAATCCTATTGGATAGAATTAGCTTGGTCTAAGCTGACTTCTTAAAGAGTTTGCTATTT
>JBGSKP010000683.1:0-1980 GCA_041741175.1 Thiocapsa sp.
TCCATCGCAAAGCACGTGCAGCTGCTCTTGCAGTTCAAGCGTAAGGGCATTCCCACTTTTGACTACGGAAACAACATTCGCGCCATCGCGCAGTCGATGGGCGTCACCGATGCTTTCGACATTCCCGGCTTTGTCCCGGAGTATATTCGCCCGTTGTTTTGCGAAGGCATGGGCCCGTTTCGCTGGGTGGCGCTGTCGGGCGACCCGAGAGACATCGACGTGACCGATCGCATGCTCATCGAACTCTTCCCGCAGAAGAAGTCGCTGGTGCGGTGGCTGGAACTGGCAAAAGAGCGCATCCACTATCAAGGTTTACCGGCGCGTATTTGCTGGCTGGGCTACGGCGAACGGGAAAAGGCTGGGCTGGCGTTCAATCGTCTGGTTCGCGAAGGCAAAGTGCGCGCGCCCATCGTTATCGGACGCGACCATCTGGATTGTGGAAGCGTTGCTTCACCTCATCGGGAAACGGAAGGCATGAAAGACGGCAGCGATGCGATTGCCGACTGGCCCATTCTGAACGCGATGATCAACTCGGTGAATGGCGCGAGCTGGGTGTCGGTCCACCACGGCGGTGGCGTTGGCATTGGCTATTCGATTCACGCGGGCATGGTGATCGTCGCGGACGGTACGGAAGCAGCCGACAAGCGGCTTTCCCGTGTGCTCAATTCCGACCCGGCGATGGGCGTCTTGCGCCACGTCGATGCGGGCTATCCGGAAGCGGACGCGGCGCTGGAAAAGTCGACGCTGCAAGTGCCGATGCGGGAACGTCGATGAACGCTCGTGTCTTTGGCCCTATCCGAAGCCTAGCGACCTTCGCGGGTGTGGCCGCGAATCAGGGCCGACGGCCCACGGCGGACGATCTCACGCTCGTCGACGATGGTGCGGTCGCCGTGGATGCGGGCGGGAAGATTGCTTGGGCTGGGGCGGCCCGAAACCTACCGGCTTCGGTGGGTGAGTTGGGCGCTCGTATCGATGCGCTGTGGTTGCCGGCGTTGGTCGAGTGCCACACGCATTTTCTATTCGCCGGTTCACGGGCACAGGACTTTGCGCTGCGAGCGACGGGTCAAACGTATGCGGAAGTCGCGAAGGGCGGCGGCGGCATTTTGTCGACCGTCCGCGCGACCCGCGAAGCGAGCGACGCCACGCTGGAAGCGTTGGGTAAGCAACGGCTCGCGGCCTTTGCGGCGCAAGGTGTCGCTGTCGTCGAAGGCAAAACGGGTTACGCGTTGAGCTGGGAGCACGAGCTCCGTTGTCTGGAAACGTTGAAGCGGCTGGATGGGACGCACGGCGTTCGCGTCATTGCGACCTTCCTGCCGGCGCACGCGGTGCCACCGGAGTATCGCGGTCGTAAGGACGACTATGTTGCCGAACTTTGCACGCGATGGATTCCCGACGTTGGGCACCGCAAACTGGCGCGCTTCGTCGATGTGTTTGTGGAAGCGGGCTACTTCGACTTGGCGGACGCGAAGCGAATTGCTGCGGCGGCCAAGGCGGCCGGGCTTGGGCTGAAAGTGCACGCTGATCAATTTCACGATAGCGGGGCGACACAGCTCGCGGTTGAACTGGGTGCGGTGAGTGTGGATCACGGCGATCACGCATCGCCGGGGGCGGTCGCGGCGCTGGCGAAAAGCGATACGGTGGCCGTGATGCTTCCGGGCGCATCACTCTACGCGGGCACACCCTTCCCTCTCGCGCGCCGGTTTCTCGATGCGGGAGCGGTAGTGGCATTGTCGACGGACTTCAATCCCGGAACATCGCCGACGACGAACTTACCGTTGATGACGACACTAGGTTGCACGCAACTCAAGATGACCGTGGCGGAATCGCTGGTCGCAGTCACGTACGCGGCCGCGAAGGCACTGGGTATCGCGAAGGAGTTCGGCAGCCTGCAAGTCGGCAAATCGTTCCACGTCGCTAGCTTCGACGTACCCAACGTCGAAGAAATCCCCGCCCGCTTCGGCGAAATCCAAGGCAAACTCG
>JBGSKP010000684.1:0-1891 GCA_041741175.1 Thiocapsa sp.
GTGCGGAGGCTGTCGGGAGGTCGCGGGCTGCATCGTGGAGGGAGACGATTTGGTTTCGTTGCGTTTGACATTCTCTTGACGGATTTTTCTCTCTCTCTCGCGCGCGCGCGCGTGATAGGCTCGCTGGTACCGAGCATCCAGGCAATCTCGCCCGACTCGGCAGGGAAAACATCATGCGTCACGTCATACTCGCGGCGACCGCCCTCGCTGTCGCTTGCGTCACCAACAACCCGGGCTCTACCGCACAGGACCCGCCCGTCGCCATGTTCGCGGGCGGCAGCGCTACGACCGGTACTGGAGCTTCGGGTACGGGCACAGCGACCAATCCCAGCACACCCGTGACGGGCGAGGTCATTCCCAGCCCCTGCCCCTTCCCCGTCTTCCGGGTCGCAGCAGGCGTCGATATCGCTGTCTCCTGGTACGATCTCAACGAAGATCCTGACGGGAACCCTATCACACCCCCAAACAGCGAGACGGGCGCAATGACTGTCAAGCCCCTCTCTGTCGATGCAGCAACTGCCGAGAGTCTCTGTGCGGGCTCCTTGGTGGATGTCTTTGAGCGCACCATTCCCTTCGGGCTCGACGAACTGCCCGAGATGCTCCTGCCGGCGTCCGTGCTCCCCGAGGGGGGGGCGACGTTTGTAACGTTGTGGCGGTACAATTTGCCTCTGGCAATCCTCATCGAGTCCACGACGGCCTCGGAAATTCAAGAAATCAGTCTCACTCCTGACGATTGGGCGCTCTGACATGTGGTATCTTCTCGGTTTCTGGCTTGCCTTCTTCGCGCAGGCCGCCGCTCAAACTGTGTACAACTGTGGGGATATCACTCCCCTCAACACGAGCGACAACGCACCATCCGGCTATGATGTCCTCGATTGTGATAACAACGCCAGCCTGGGATGGCAGTGCGACCTGACAACCATCGGGGGTGGGATTACCTACCTTACTTGTTGGCCTGCGGGAACTTTGCAAGGCATCGACGTTACTGTAGTTGAAGATTACTCGGGTGCTGGCCAGCGCAGCTACTCTGCGTGGGGGACAGACGGAGACGGCACCGATTTCTGCTGCTTTATTGACGATATCAACAGCACCGCTATCGATATCGTCGTGGCCATCGGGCAGGATGATGAAGATGTCATTTCGTTGACCTTTGGCAGTCTTAATGTCGAGAGCGTTGACACAGAGATTTATGGCTATGGTGATGTCGACATCATCAGCGGCTCGCACTACGCATCGTCATCTGATACAATATTCAGCGGCGGTGGCGCCGATATCATCCTCTGCGGAGATGGAGATGACGGAGTTGATGGCGAAGCTGGCGGCGACACCATCTCCGGAGGTGCTGGTCAAGACAGCATCCATGGAGGCAACGGAACCGACACCATCTACGGTGGAGACAACGCGGACACCATCTACGGCGAAGACGATGACGACATCATCGACGGAGGGGGCGGGCACGACACCATCTACGGAGGGAACAACGCGGATACCATTGATGGAGGCGACAGCGACGACACCATCTATGGAGAGAACGGCATAGATACCATCGACGGCGAAGGTGGCAACGATACCATCTACGGCGGTGACAACAACGATACCCTCTACGGCAGTGACGGCAACGATACCCTCGACGGTGGCAACGACGATGACATCCTCAAGGGGGGCGGTGGCAACGACACCCTCATCGGGGGAGATGGTGCCGATGTCCTGTGCGGGGGTGCCGTCGACGGCAGCGGCCACAACACCTTCTACGCGGCCACCCTCGCCTTCTTGGAGTCGACCAACGATGTCGACAAGCTGTGGCAGCCCTATGTCGGCGGTGGCTCCAACAAACCGGTGGGCTACAACGCACAGAGCGGTGACCTGTGCGGCGACTCCGATGACTACTCGC
>JBGSKP010000685.1:0-1571 GCA_041741175.1 Thiocapsa sp.
GGCCGGCATCTGCGCGCTGACCGCGAGCACGAAGCTGGCCGTCTCGATGAGACCGGGCTCGGGAATCTTGCCGGACCGGTAGTCGGGGGCATTGGCCGCGATTTTCAGGGGGACTGAGACCACGTTGCGCACGCCCGTCACGCCCAGCCATTCACCGACGAGGGCAATCACGGGATCCAGCGTGTTACGCAGGTCATCGTGCCGGTAGACCGGGAACTTGGGTGGTCGCCGGGTACCGGCCCGGAAGGTCGCCAGCTCGCCGGCGATCTGCAACAGAAGCGAGTAGAAGATCTCCGGGTGAAGCAAATGTCCAACGGCCAGGTGGGTGACCAGCGAGTGATAACGGTTCACCATGAGGAGCGTGAGGAAGTCCGCCACCTCGGCGACGCCGCCCTTGCCGGCATCCGAGACCAGGCCCGCCAGGTCGTCAGCCCGCGAGTTCAGCAGCCCCTGCAACTCTGTCAGCATGCCGGCCGTCCGCTGGCTGGCCTGGAGGTCGAGCAGCGGCGGGATATAGCGCGGTTCCAACGCCACCTTCTTGTCCGGGCGGCACTCCACGATCTGCGCAACGCCCAGGCAGGCGTACTCGTTGCGGGGGTCCTTGTCGGTAAGCAGCCGGGTTCGCAATGTCCCGAGCTGCAGCTCGGCAGTGGATTCACTCAGGCCGCTCGCATCACGGGCCTGCACCTCACGAATCTGGTAGCGCGGGAGGCCGGCGTTCTCTCCGCCAGCCACGGCAACCTCGGCACTCCCCTCCTGGCGCACGGGCAGGGCCAGGTAAACGAACGACCCGCGATTGGACTCGTCAATGTCCAACGCGGGCGGCGGCGCATCGTCCTCGGGGATGTTGAAGGGCGTGCCATCCGGAAACACACCACGGGCAGAAGCGACCGCCAGCTTTCCGACCGCGAGCAGGTCCTGATCCAGCTTGAGCTCGGTAAAGCCCCAGGGGTAGCTCCGGAGGCTGCCGGCCCGGTGCTCCACGTAGTGCTCCGTGAAGCGGTCCTGCTGCTGAAAATGCTGCGGCCGGAGGAACAGCCCCTCCGACCAGATCACCCTGTTCTTTCCAGACACTGAGACTCCCCCCGGGTATCAGTCCACGGACGCCGAGACTGAAGCAGCCGACAACTCTATCCGGGCATCGCCGCCCCGGCGTCGTTTGGCCGGCTCAGACACGGGCACCACCTGGAACCAGTCCGCCTGCTCGATATCGCGAAACGCCGCCGCGATCCCCAGGTAACGGGCATCGGGCCCGAGTTGCAGCGTGAGGACACGCTCCTCCCCGGGCTGGACAGTCACCTGCTCCCGGGCAATCACGTCCTCCGCCAACGCGGAGTTCGCCGGATCATAGACAGCGAAATAGCCGGCCTTGGAGAAATTCTCCGCGGATCTGAGCTGCAGCAACGCGACGGCGACAGCGGACGGGCGGCCATCCAGGTCCGGATTGAGATCAGCGGCCGCCCTGATGGTGACAGTGAGGGGCTGCGTTGGCGGTTCGGCGGCAGGGGGATTGGCGCCACAGCCCGCGACAGCCGCCACCAGCAAAAGGGCGGCCATTACCCGCCAGCGTC
>JBGSKP010000686.1:0-2103 GCA_041741175.1 Thiocapsa sp.
TTTGACGTTGTTGGTCATTTGAGATATGCATATCCGCACACTGTCAAAGAATCCGCCGAGCACGTCACCCACCCATCTGACCCACAACGCCATGCCAAAAACCCAACCTTCAAACCGCCGCGCAGCGGCTTAGTTCAACCAACCGGTTGAGCCAAGGCGCGAAACGCGCCTGACACACCACGGACGTCGAAAGTTAGCCGTTGTTCCCACCTACGCAAATCCTTCGGCGTGACGCGAAACAAGCCCGGAGCGGCGAAGAGAGGGAGCGTAGTAGCCGCGAGGTTCCGGGGGGGGGTGGAATTCCGGTAGCGGAAGGTGATGATGTCATTGTGTTCATGAAGGTTGCGCTCGGAACTGATGGCTGTGCGGTAAATGTAGCGTGAAAAGTAGGTGAGAGCCGGTTTGCCGGAGCCCACGGCTTCGCTATGAACAACCCAGTCCTTGCACCAATGCCGCGGGCACCTGCTTGTGGAAGTCGGGGAGTTGGCTTTTTAGAACCGTCCGTATGCGGGAGCGAAAGCGGGGACTGAGGACTCTCACGCGCAGCAAAAACCTGGGGTCTTGTGCTTCGTAAAAACATGACGGTTCAGGATTGTAGTCACATTTTTTGGTTTGAGAAGAGGGGTGGTCTTCACTACAGCGACTTCTTAGATCGCCCCCCTGTATTTATGTGGCTCGGCAGGCGACACAGGTTAGACAGGCCCGAAAATCACGAAAAAATCGCTTCAGTTGAGAAAGTCGGGCTAACGCACGGCTTCATGCCAGGCAATGATTTTGCCTGTGCGGTCGATGTAACCCCAGGAGTTCTCGAACCAGGGATATTCGCTTTCGTAACGGTAGTCGTGAGCCTGGGCAACGGGCGCGAGCTTTCCTGAAAATGCAGGAACGCTTGGGTCTAGGTAGGACTCATCACTCCACCATCCCCAGGAAGGTCGAATGAAATCCAAGCCGGTGATTTCTTTTCCGCGGTTATTAATGAGGCCCCAGCCAGGGTTTTTGTAGGGTCCATTTCCCTGACTCCGTCGCTGCGTGGCCCATGCGGTCCCGTCGCGGAAATCGCAGATGGTGGTATATTTGTCGCGAACGAGAATTTCGCCGGACCCGGTTATGAGCGCGGTGACAAATGTCACATTGCCCCTTTCATCGCGCCCGCGGGTGTCCACGGCCACTGCAGCATCGTCATGAAATTCTCCGATGCGATTCCAGACAGGTTCGACAAGCACCTTGCCTTCTGCCGAGGCCAGTCCATTGAGGAAATCCCCGCGATTGATGATGGCCAGATTGCCCCGCCATCGCGATCTGGTAATTCGTTCTTCCTTGGGAACAAGCCAGCCATTTTTGTCCTCCGGTGGACGATAGGCAAAATCCGTTAGCACCCTGCCCGTGCGGTCGATCATCGCCCATTCGGCAGCGTCCCAACGTCCTCCTCGTTTGCAGACCCAGGCACGATCCCTGTCAAATGGAGAGGCCGCCGAAAATTGGGCTGCAATGATCATTTTTCCCGTGTTGTCGATGTAGCCCCACTCGCCTGCCTCGGGGCTGAGCCCGCCTTCCCGTGGGATTTTTGTGAGCACAGGGGCCAAACCCTCGCGAAACGGGCGGGTTCTGTAAAATTGCTCCGGGATGACCAGAGTTCCGGTGGTATCAATGAAACCGGCGCAGGGATCATAGACCTGGCGCGCTGCCCCTGAGGCAGAGTTATTCCAGACCGGTGCCAACCCTTCGCTGAAAAGTGGCCCCTCGTTTTTGAGCGCCTCCAGGCCCAGATAAGCTCCGGGCGAAACAATCATCCGACCGGTTTTATCAATCACGCCGTGATCCCAAAAGTCCTCGATCTCACCATCGGATTTTTTGCGGGGATGATTCACGGTGACCACGGCCAGGTCCGGACTGGGTTGTTGAATTTCTGAAAAATCGGCAGGCAAAAGGATTTCGCCGTCGCGGGAAAGAAGCCCCGCTTTCCCGCTGGCCGCCTGGAAAAGATACCCTGCATCGCCCCATTCCTGAATGCTCTGAAATGTCATCCGCCGAAGAATCTGACCCGTGCTGGTGATAAGCAAATATTCCCTGCCGGTGGTGACCCAGGCGCGACCATTTTTGAAA
>JBGSKP010000687.1:0-2365 GCA_041741175.1 Thiocapsa sp.
GATTGAGACCGAAGGCGTATTCCTCTTGGTTGCTCATGTCGTCGCCGTCCGGATCGCCGGTCGGCGTGGTGTCGGCACCCGGGGCGAAGGTGAACTCGCCGAGCCAGGCGTCGTAGTCGGAGCCGCCGCCGACCGTCACCGTGCCGGTGCTTCCGGTGGTGAAGAAGAAGTCATCCGGAAAGTCGGCCAAAGACGCCACGGAGCCGTAGGTGCCGGGTGTGGTCTTTGCCACCCCGCCGAGGGTCAACGAAGCGACGGTCTTGGTGCCGATGTAGTTCAGATTGAGCTTGCCTCCGTTGATGCTCAAGGCACCGCCGCCCAGCGAGCCCGGGCTGTTGCCCCTCAAGGTCCCCTTGGTGACGATGGTGGGTCCGGTGTAGGAGTTGGCTGCCGTGAGGGTAACCATGCTCGTCTCGGTCTGGATGGTCAACCCGCCCGAACCACTGATGGCTCCATTGATGGTAAGATTATGCCTTGGCTCGATGGGCAGTGTGGCGTTGAGGGTGACGGTTCCATTCCAGTTGTTGCCGAAACCATTCTGGGTAAAGAGCTTGCCGCCATTCACGATCAGGGCATTGGCCGCGTTGATCCGATACAATCGCAGGATGCCGGCATTGAGGGTGACCGACCCTGTGCCGAGCGCGGTATGCGAGGTCGGCTCCAACCACAGCTCGCCGCCGTCGATGATGGTGCCGCCACTGAAGGAATTGAGCATCGGGATGGTGGGCCCCGTGTCCGGTTGGCCGATCTTGAGGATGCCGGCACCGCTCTTGGTAAGCGTGCCCGTGCCGCCGATGTTGCCTTTTCCTCCCGCCCATCGGTAGGTCCCGGAGGTCGCACTGACGGATATGTCCCCCGGCGATGCGGTGACGGTCAAGGGGACGGTGACTGTGCCGCCAGCCGCGTTGTCGAAGATCACGTTGACGCCGTCAACGAATAGTGCGGGCAAACCGGATGACTGCCCCTTCCAGTTGGCGGTGGTGAAATTCCAGTCTCCGTTGCCGGCGAGGTTCCAAATCATGGTGGTCTCTGGCGAAATCACGGTGACCGATACCGTATAGACGTTGGTGACCGTAGTGTCCTGTGAGACGACAGAAAAAACCACCGGGCCGGCGTCGAAACCGGGGCTGGGGATGGCACCGTTGGTCTGATTGCTGCAAGTCGCCCCGGGGGACAAGGCGAATTCGGCCGCAAGAGTCGCAAGATCCGTTCCTGCGGGCACGATCCAGTTGATGGCGGCCGTGTTGGCGGAAACCGGGTCAATGACGGAGTTGCTGCCGATGACGTTCGCCCCGAATGAGGTGATAAACGCAAAGGTCGCCGGGTCTCCGACCGTCACTGTGCCGGCTCCGTCAAAGTAGGCACTCTTGAAAATGGCATCGGATGTGAGGGAGCCGTAAATGCCGCCAACTTGCAAAACTCCGTCGAGATTCAACGAAGCGATGGCCTTGGTCCCGGTGTAGTTCAGATTCACCTTGGCACTGCCTGAACTGATGCTCAAGTCGCCGCTGCCCAGAGCTCCGGGGTTGTTGCATTGGAGTGTACCGGCCGTGACACTGACCGGGCCGCTGTAGCTGTTGGTGCCGGAGAAAGTCAGCGTTTGGGATCCGGTTTTGGTAAAGCCGCCGGGGCCGGTGACGTCACCACTGAAGGTCAGGCCAAAGACCGTATTGATGGTGGCGGCGCCGTTCAGGGTGACCGGTCCGCTCCAGGTGGCACCCCATCCATTGTTCTGGAAGAGCGTGGTGCCATCACTCAAAGTGAGGGGATTATTGGCGGTAATTCTCTGAAGCTCAAGGATGCCGGCGTTCAGCATTACCGGTCCAGATCCGACCGGATTGACCACATTCGGGCTGGCGCCATTGACGATGCCTCCCAGAATCAGCCTGCCTCCGTTGATCACGGTCCCCCCGTCGTAGGTGTGAGAGAGCGTGGTGGCGTCGCCTGTCGGGGGAATGCTGGCTACGCCCAGGACTTGCAGAATGCCGTCGCCGCTCTTGGTGAGCGACCCGGTGGCAATGGGTCCTCCGACGAATGCATAAGTACCGGAAGCGGCGTTGACGGTGGTGCTGGCGGGCGACATGTCGGAAGCGATTGCAATCGTGCCACCGGCCGCATTGTCGAAAACCACTTCGTTGCCATTGGTAAAGGTTGTGTCCGAACCGGTCGGCAACGGTAGCCAGTTGGAGGTGACGGTATCCCAGTCACCGCCGCCGGCGACGTTCCAAAGAACGGCATTCCCAATCGTGACCGTCACGGTGTAGGTGTTGATGTTGACGCCAGCGGTGACGGTGTAGATCACCGGATTGGTAAAGTCCTGTGTGGTGCCACTTGGGATATTGGGGATCCCGGAGGACAGCGTGAA
>JBGSKP010000688.1:0-1560 GCA_041741175.1 Thiocapsa sp.
ATCCCCGTCGAGCGATTCGGGGAGGGAGGTGCCGGAGGAAGGGCCCTCCCTTCCTCTGGCGTCAGTGAAGTCGCCCTCTCCGTCCGACTGAGCGTGCGCACGCGATCCCGTGAGACGCTGACACCATGCGGTCTTGATCACTTCCCGCCTCACGCCAAGAACTCATCAGGGTCCAAGAGCGTGCGAAGGCCCGATCGCCGCAAGGGCGACTAAGAGGTAGTCGAATTGGGACTTGAAGCCGCTGGGCCTCAGGGGCAGAAAGAAGGCTTGAGAGAGTATACTCCTCCAATGTTACGAGATGATTGCCAACGACTGCCCATGAACATCTCGTACGAGCAATGGATCACTTTTGTCTTCGATCATCCCGAGAATGACTCTCAGGGGGCCGGGGGCGGGCTCACTTCCAGGGATTCGCAGGATTGGGACGACCTGGCTGATCCAGCCCTCACCCTTTCCTTTCTGACTCGGCTGTTTGAGAATCCAGAAGATCTCATGCGGCGATTCTCTCGCCGACAGATCGACCAAGGTTTGCGCTTTATTATTCATACAGGCGAGTCCGGACACATGCTCGTTCTGCAGGACACATCTCTGCCTTGGACTTCGCGCCTGAGATGTATCGAGGCCATGGTGCCCCTGTTCGAGCGGCTCATGGCGCCGGTCTATCAGGACGACATCGGGCACACGCGGAAGGGTCCTGGTGACCCCGCGCGGCCTGTATTTGCGTGCTATATGTGGTGGGACATCGTGCCGCTGTGGGGCCTTATGGAGATGGAGAATCAGGGCGACATCAACAATGCTGTGTTGCTTGTCTTGGAGCGCATTCTCACTCTTCCCGCAGATTCCTGTGTGGAGAGCGCGCTGCACGGTCTAGGTCATTGGCAATACGTTGACCCGCATCGCGTAGGACGGATCATCGAGCGGTTCTTGGCCCGCAGCAATATCAATCCTGAACTACGCCGGTATGCCGAGAGCGCTCGAGTTGGACATGTTGAGTGATTAGAGAGATGCTTCGCAGAGCACGCGGCGATTGGGGAAAGAGGGGGCCGAGTTGAAGCGGGCTGCGCGGACCACGAATCCGCCCGATGGCGCACACCGATCCGAGCAAGGATTGATCCCTGCCGGTCATGATCGCTCCGCCCATGCTCTCCCCGACTGGCGCCCCGCCACCCTCACCCACATCCGCACCCTCATCCACCAGGCCGACCCCTCGATCACCGAAGACATCAAGTGGCGCAAGCCCACCAACCCCGACGGCGTCCCCGCCTGGTCCAGGGACGGCCTCATCTGCACCGGCGAAACCTACAAGGACAAGATCAAGATCACCTTCGCCCAGGGCGCGGCCCTGCCCGACCCCAAGGGCCTCTTCAACGCGAGCCTCGATGCCGGCACCCGCCGCGCGATCGACCTGCACGAGGGCGACACGCTCAACGCCGCCGCCTTCAAAGCCCTCATCCGCGCCGCCGTCAAGCTCAACACGGCCAGCACCCCCCGCTGATCCGAACCCCGCCCGTCATGAAGCAGCGCCTCCAACGAGCCGCGACCGTGAGGGAGCGGTTGCAG
>JBGSKP010000689.1:0-1574 GCA_041741175.1 Thiocapsa sp.
AAGGCGCAAAGGCGCAAAGGTGTGCTCTTGTTTGATACTTTATATGGTTGAACGATAAATGGTTGAATGGCTATAAGTTTCTCACGCAAAGACGCAAAGGCGCAAAGAAAAACCGAACAGGTCTACAACTCTGCGCTAGCCTTTACTCGTTACCCGTAGATCAGTTGATTGAGACGCATGGCCCGTTTCGCCACACAGCCGGGGCAGACGCGGCCAAAGAGCGTCTTCTGAAAGAGCTCGGGCAGCGTCGATTCGCGGCGGCAACGTCGGCAGATGGCGGTTGTGGGTGTTGATGGAACTTTAGCGGTAGTTGTCATAAATTTTCGGTATGATCTAGTGAATAGTTGCTCTCGCAAAGGCGCAAAGGGTAAGGCAATGGGGCAACGGGAACGCGTTTGAGTTTCATGTCTTTATCTGGTAGAATGATAACCATGATGTATGCAATCCAACTCTTGCCGCAACAGACTTTCAATTGACCCAGAGCCATGTGGACCGTTCAGGATCGTTACGGATATTCTATCTATATGACACAGGAGCGCTGGCTCCATATTCTCGAATCCAGACCGGAACTTGAGCCGTATCTGGATCAATTTCTCGAAACGTTACGGACCGGACGCCGTGAACAGGATCCGCTGGCACCGAATGAGTATCGCTATTTTAAGCGCTTTGATGAGTTACTGCCGGAACATAATCACCTTGTCATGATCGTCATCTTTCGGACAAAACTGGATAACCGTGGTGAATATGTGTCAAATAATTTTGTGGCCACCGGTTGGGCCAACTATATCTGGTCACAAAAGTGAACCATTCCTATGAATAACAACAATATGATTGATTTAATCAGACGTGAACTACAAAGAGACAATGGGCAGACGGTCAAGCTAGTCTATGAGCAGGAGACCGATATGCTTGATATTTACTTTGGCGAGAATGAAGCCGCGACTGGGATTGAGTTGACCGATCAGATTCTGCTGCGGATTAACCGCCCGGAAAAGCGCGCGGTGAGCCTGACTATTCGGCACTTTTCGATCCTCACCGAGCAGACCGAATATGGCCCACGGAGCTATCGACTGGATACCCTGACCGCTATGCCGGACGAGCTGCGTGAACTGGTGCTGTCGCTCTTGACCTCAGCACCGGTCAATCAATTCCTCAAGTTGACCCACTTCCAAAGTGCCCCCAACGTGTATATTCCCTTCACCTACGTGGAAAGTCGCCCCATGTTGGTTGCTGCCTAATGTGCGGTGGCATACTATTTCTCACGCAAAGCCGCCAAGACGCAAAGGGGGATTGGATCAGTAATGCCTAGCCGTCCTCGCCAAATAACCCCAACTATCCCGCCTCATCCTTCTCATCCTTCGCCTTCTTCACGCTTTTTCTTTGCGCCTTTGCGCCTTTGCGTGAGTTGTTTTTCTTCTTCTCACGCCAAGCCGCCAAGCCGCAAAAGGGGATTGGAGTAATTGATGCCTAGCCGTCCTACCCAAACAGCCCCAACTGCCCCGCCCCCTCATCTTTCGCCGATTGCTTTGTCTTGCCTGTGCTTTTCCTTTGCGGCTTGGCGGCTTTGCGTGAGT
>JBGSKP010000690.1:0-1503 GCA_041741175.1 Thiocapsa sp.
GTCGTCACCTGGGGCGCCCCGGTCTTCCAGTGCCTCGCGGCGATGGACGCCCTCCCCGAGGACGTCAGCGTTGAACTCATCGACCTCCGCTCGATCTATCCGTGGGACATCGACTGCGTCGTGGAGAGCGTCCGCAAGACCGGTCGCTGCGTGGTCGTGCAGGAAGCCCCCAAGACCTGCGGCTTCGGCGCGGAAGTCTCCAGCACTATTCAGGAACATTGCTTCCTGCACCTCCAGGCCCCCGTGCAACGCGTGGCGGGCTTCGACACCGTGATGCCGTATTACAAACTTGAACTCGAGTACCTGCCCGAGTCGCCCCGCATCGCCGAGGCGATCGAGCAAGTGCTGGCGTATTAACCCACGATTGTCCTACAGAACACGCTCGCCATATCCGCATCATGATCGCAGCCTGAGAAGCGGCTGGCGCCGTGGCTACCGAGGCCACCGGCACGGGATTCGCTTTCTTGCCGCCTACGTGCAGCCCGACTCCCTGATTTCGCTTGTCGCAGTCTCGGAGGGCACCTGCGTTTCGTGGATTCGCAAGCTGAACCTGCTGAGCATGGAGTCTGAACGTCCGCAGGGCATGAGCGCCTCTCGCGCCTGGGAGTACTGGGTCCATATCCTGATTGGCCTCGCCGAGCGCGGATGCGTGCAGATACTCCCACGGCTCCTGAGTTGCCCACGTGATTCGTCCGGGTTTGGCTGGGCCATCCGTGGCTTGGCCTCCCTCGGCACCCCCGAATGCATCGAACCGTGCCTGCACGCCCTCGCCTCAGAGGACCGCAACGTTCAAGGGGCCATGCTCTATGGCATGAGGCAGGCCAAGCACACCCGCTCACCCGAGTTTGTTGACGCGATGTTCGAGGCCGTCTGGACTTGGTTGACCCGACAACCGGAGTGGCATTCGTACAAGACCTATGAAGCGCTCCGCTCCCTGGACCTCAACCGAGCCATCGAAGCCATTTTCTCACCCGGTGGCGTCACGCGAGACAACTGGGAGAACCGCAGCGCATGGAGCGTGCTCTGCGACTTTGACCCCAAGAAGCCGCTCCCCGTGCTGCAACGACTGGAATCCGAGTTTCTCCCGACCGATACCCACGATTCCGTCTGGGCGCTCTACGTCGAAATCGGCCGCCTGCTCCTCAACGGTGACACCGCCAAGGGCCTGGCGATCCTGAACGAAGCCCTCGATTCTCACGTGCGATCCGCGGCTACAAGTGCCGCATGGCATTTGATGCGATTCCACAACCTCGATGGATTCAACGATTATCTTTGCGAGCGCGAACATGCGCGCGAAGAGAAACACGACCTGCCTCTTGCGATCCGGCAAGTCTTCAACGACCTGACGGACGCCAGTGACGAGGTATTCTTCGGCAGCCTCAAGCGTCTCTTCACCGACCGCAACGCATTCCATTGGCGCACGATCGACACGCACCTCCGCGCCATCGGAGCAACGGCCTCATCGAACATTCTGACTGAAATGGCGACGCTCGCCGGCGTCGC
>JBGSKP010000691.1:0-1690 GCA_041741175.1 Thiocapsa sp.
GCCCACTACTTTCAGCGGATGCTTTTCCGGCCCGCAGACGGGGACCAGTGCTTCCAATTTTCCAAATGGCGTCAAAAAACTTGTCAATCCGGGCAGGGCTGGGACAGATCGATCCCGTCATTCAGTAATCGTTTTCCTGCCTACCGCGATGTCCGAGAAACCCGATCCCGCCAAGAACCAAGACACGTCAACCACCCTCGACGACGTCAAACAACTCGGATTGTGGGCCGCACTGGGCAGTTTGAGTTACGTTTTCTGGATCGTCGGGGCGATGGAAATGGTCGAACGCCTGGCCTACTACGGGGTGCGCGCGGTGGCCACGATTTACGCGACGCGCGCGGCATCAGACGGCGGACTCGGGGTGACGATGGCGACTTTCGGCTGGCTGCTCTTCACCTGGAACCTGGTGCAGTCGCTGGTGCCGATCGTATCCGGCGGTTTGGCGGACCGCTACGGCTACAAGCAGACGATCTTCGCCTCCACCGTGCTGAAATGTTTCGCCTACCTGTTGATGGCCTGGTTTCCCACGTATTGGGGATTCTTCGCCGGTGCGATGTGCCTGGCATTCGGCACGGCGCTGTTCAAACCGGCCATCCAGGGCACGCTGATCAAGTCCAGCAACCGCCGCAACAGTTCGATGGCATGGGGTGTTTTCTATCAGACAGTGAACATCGGCGGCTGGATCGGGCCCCTGATCGCGCTGCAAATGCGCCACCTCTCCTGGTCCTGGGTCTTCTACACCAACGCCGCGATCATCTGCCTGAATTTCCTGCTGTTGCTTACCTATCAGGAGCCGGACAAGGCCGGACGCATCGAACGCCAGGCCAAGGTCAAGTCCGGTGAACTGAAACAATCCAGCCTGATGGTCGAGTCCATCAAGGAATTGCGGAAGCCGCACCTGCATCTCTATCTGCTGATCTTCACCGTTTGGTGGTTCATGTTTCCGATGCTCTGGGACGTGCTGCCGAAATACATTGATGATTGGGTGGACACCTCGGTCATCGTGAACGCGGCGTTCGGCTCCGGGGCCAACCCAAGCGGCTTTTTCCGCTTCATCATGGGTCTCAGCGAGGACGGCAAACGCATCGAGCCCGAGGGCATCGTCAACATCAATGCCGGTTTGATCATGCTGACCTGTTTCCTGTTCGCAGGTCTCAGCTCGAAAATGCGGGCCACCACCAGCCTGATGGTCGGCACGATCCTCGTGGTGGCCGCCCTCGTGATGTTCGGGTGTTTCAGTCTCGCCTGGCTTTGCGTCGCGGCGATGGCCGTTTTCAGCGTTGGTGAAATGCTCGCCAGCCCGAAATACAGCGAGTTTCTCGGCAACATCGCGCCGCCCGACAAAAAGGCGATGTGGATCGGTTTCTCACAAGCACCGATCCTCATCGGCTGGACGCTTGAGGGCAAGATCGGCCCTCAATTGTATCACATGTTTTCATCGAAGGATGTCATCGCCCGCGAGGTGCTGGTCACGCGCGGCTTGTCGCCATCCGAGGTGACTGAGGCCGCGTTGCCGGTCGGTGAGGCGTTTGCAAAACTCGTCCAAGTCACCGGTGAAAGCCCGGAGCAACTGACCCGCGTCCTTTACGAATCGCATAACGTTGGAACGACCTGGTATATCTTCGCGGTGGTTGGATTGATCGCCACTGGCTTGATCTGGAGCTACGGCCGCTGGCTGCGGAGTTATGCC
>JBGSKP010000692.1:0-1874 GCA_041741175.1 Thiocapsa sp.
GAAGTGCTGGCCAAGGATGGGTTCAAGCCGATGGTGTACTGCACCGACGACCCGATCGCGGCGAAGCAGTTGGAGGATGTCGGCGCGGTCGCCATCATGCCATTGGGCGCGCCAATCGGCAGCGGGCTTGGCATTCAAAACCGCGTGACCATTCGGTTGATTGTTGAGGGCGCTGGCGTCCCCGTGCTGGTCGATGCGGGCGTTGGCACCGCCTCCGATGCCGCCGTGGCGATGGAGCTCGGCTGTGACGGCGTGCTGATGAATACCGCGATTGCAGAGGCCAAAGACCCCATATTGATGGCCCATGCCATGAAGCTGTCGGTGGAGGCGGGCCGCGCCGCCTATCTGGCGGGGCGTATGGGTTTGCGGCGCTATGCCGATCCCAGCAGCCCGTTGGCGGGGTTGATTTAACAAAGGCTTAGCCCGCTTGCCGGACTGATCTAGACCACAAAAAAGGGCGGCCCCATCGGAGCCGCCCTTTTTGATTTGGCTTAGACGCCCGCCGAACCCGGGCTGCCGAACGGGCCGCCGGGTTTTTTCCGGCCAGCCTTTGGAATAAGCGTGCCAGCGGGCGGAATATCCTTCGCGATTTTCGCCGCGCCGCTGTAACGGTCGATACCTTTGCCATCGATGATCGCTTTCACTTCATCGCCGGATAGGGTTTCGTATTCCATCAGGGCGGCGGTGACCGAGTGCAACTCATCAATGTGATCGGTCAGTATTTTACGAGCGGATTCCTGAGCCTCCATCAAAAGCCGCTCGACTTCGTCATCTATAAGTTTGGAGGTGCGCTCGGAAAGCGGGTTATAAATGTCGTTTTGGAACTGAATCCAACCAAGCTTTTCGCTCATTCCGAATTGCATTACCATGGCACGCGCAATTCTCGAAGCATTCTGAATGTCGCTCGATGCGCCATCATTTAATGCATCTTCGCCATAAATGATTTGCTCAGCAATGCGCCCGCCATACGCCCTTGCCATGACAGCCTTATACTGCTTCATGCTCGTTGTATCATTATCGCGTTCCGGCAATGTCCATGTAACGCCCAAAGCGCCCCCGCGCGGTATAATGGTCACTTTGTGTAGCGGGTCACTATCTTCAGTATAAATCGCGACCAAGGCATGGCCAACTTCATGGTAAGCAGTGGATAGCTTATCTTCCTCCCTAATGATCGCGGACTTCCGTGCCGCGCCCATATAGACCTTGTCCTTTGCCTCCTCGATTTCCAGCATCGCAATCATGCGCTTGCCTTTACGCGCGGCCAGCAACGCCGCCTCGTTCAGCAAGTTCGCCAAATCCGCGCCGGAAAAGCCGGGTGTGCCGCGCGCGATGGTTTGCAATTCCACGTCATTGGCCAACGGCTTGTTGCGCGAGTGGATTTCCAAAATCTTGCGCCGCCCCTCGATGTCGGGGTTGGGCACCTGCACCTGACGGTCGAAGCGGCCGGGACGCAGCAAAGCCTTGTCCAGAACATCGGGGCGGTTGGTGGCGGCGACGATGATGATGCCTTCGTTCGCCTCAAAGCCGTCCATTTCGACCAGCAATTGGTTCAATGTTTGCTCACGCTCATCATTCTGATTGCCCGCGCTGTTGCCACGTGCGCGGCCGACGGCGTCGATTTCGTCGATGAAGATGATGCACGGCGCGCTTTTCTTCGCTTGTTCAAACATGTCGCGCACGCGGCTTGCGCCGACGCCGACGAACATTTCGACGAAGTCGGAGCCGGAGATGGAGAAGAACGGCACGCCCGCTTCGCCAGCAATTGCCCGGGCGAGCAGGGTCTTACCTGTGCCGGGGGGGCCGACAAGCAACGCACCCTTTGGGATTTTACCGCCAAGGCGGCTGAATTTCGTAGGGTCTTTCAGGAATTCGAC
>JBGSKP010000693.1:0-1707 GCA_041741175.1 Thiocapsa sp.
CGTGCTGCCGCTTCACCATCTCCAGTTCGTGAAGCTGTTCCTCGAAGAACTGCTTCTGGGTATCTTTCGCCAAGGGAATACGCTCGAACCCGGAGTGAGTGACAATCACCGCGTCCCAGTTTCCCGTGGCAATTCGGCTAAAGAGTTTTTTCCGGTTCCCTGCCTCGAAATCGGCCTTCCCGGCCACGAGGATATTGGCACCCGGGTACAGCGTGAGCAGCTCCGTGGAGAACTGGCCGAGCATGTGGTTCGGAACGACGAAGAGCGGCTTGTGCGATAGCCCCAGACGCCGCGATTCCATGGCGGCAGCCACGACGGTAAATGTTTTCCCGGCCCCTACCACATGAGCGAGCAACGTGTTGGGCGTCTGCAGAATGCGCCAGATTCCGGCCTTTTGATGGCCCTGCAGAGTGATGTTCTGACTGGCACCGGGCAGCGTTAGGTGATCGCCATTGAAGGTGCGCACGCGGGTGTGATTGAAGGTGTCGTTGTACTGCCGGCACAGGCGCTCCCGCCGCGAATCATCACCCCAAACCCATTCCGCAAACCGTTCCTTGATCCGCTGCTGCTTCTCGCGCGCCGCCTCGGTCGCCTGGGCGTTGACGGTTGCCTTTTGGTCCGCATCGAAGTCGTGAACGGTCGGGGTCCTGAGGTTGAGGGCGTCCTCAATGAGTTCGAGGGCGGAGCATCGGTCCGTTCCCCAATCGGTGGTATTGGCCGTCGCCTGTTTGACGTCCCAATCTCCCTTCAGATACCAGGTCCCCAAGGCGGCCACGTGCCCGACGCGCACCCCGTTCGAAACTCCCAATAGTTCATGGGTGAACTGTTCCACGTCGCTGGCCGGCAACCACGCAGCACCAAGGCGCACGTCGATCTCGGACGGGTCCAAGTCCGCCGGCAGGACGGATTTTAGAGCAGTGGCGTTCTCCTGAAATCGCGGATCGGTGAGCGCCGCGGCTTCGGCGACCTCCTACTTCTCGCGCACGTTGCCCGAGAGATACTGGTCATCCGTCTCCCAAAGGTTCGATTGAGGGTTCAGGAAGATCAGACCTTTAAGCTCGGGCACGAGTTCCTCAGCGGGCCGTCGCAGCAGCCCCGCCATGTGGTCCAGGTCCACTCTTCCCTTCTCGTTAAGCGAAACCAGGAGCGCCTCCTTCGGATTGGCCGCGGTCAGCGCCTCGTTGCTCCGGTGAATTGTCCGCTCCCGAAAGATGGCAGCCTTGGTGGCCTGTCCTGATTCACTGTCGAAATTCTCCAGGGACAGCAGCAACGGCAGATCCGGATCACCGTCAAAGGCCCGCTGATTGGCTCGGGCATTGATGGGGCCGTGGCGACCCGTGAACCGGTCGTACACGACAGTGAGTTCCTGACGGGCGGCGAGGACATTGTCCTCTGGACTCCCGTCGAGTTGGGTTCGGAGGCAGTTGCGGACGGCATCCCGCACCTGAATCAGCCCACGGATCCGCGCCCTAGTCTCCAATGGCAGGTCATTGAGTGAGCGCAGGATGTTCTCGTCCCGGAAGCACACCAAGCCGTTGTTCAGACAGTAGGCATTCGGCTTGTCCTCATCCGGTGCCGGCACGGTCTGATCGTGGGTCGGCTCCGCGTCACGCACGTTTTGGGCACGTTAGATTCCTGACGGAAGACGAGAGACAGCCGACCGCAGCGCTTCCGACAAGTCTCGTCCATCGGGTTCCAGCGTGGGCT
>JBGSKP010000694.1:0-2016 GCA_041741175.1 Thiocapsa sp.
CAGGCATCAATCACCATAGCAGGGCAAGAATCCATCATTAATTATGAGATTAGACCCTCTGATGTGGTTATTGTGGTCATGTTGGGGTTTTTGGTCATCATCGCTGGCACATCATTCATTGTGAAATTATGGGGTCTAAAAAATGACTGATTTAGCCATTGCCATATCTATTTACCTGCTAATGCCCATAGCTATATTTGGTGCAATTTTCTGGGTAGGTGCTATATCACTCGCATTCTTCACGAATTTATTCAAGGGGAATAGCGACTGATGGACACACTTATCGCATGGGTATTGGAGTTCTTTTTGCCCCTAATTATTGGAGTGGGCATATCTGGATTCGGTTTCACTGCGATGGTGGCAATTATCACCTTCGTTGTAAACACCTCACGGCGGGGTTATTAGCCGAATTGTTATAGTTCCCATAGGAGGTTATCGTGGAACTTTTAGGAGCATTAGGCTTAGTTTTATTGGTGGCATACGCAGGGTATGTCATTGGTAAGATGTTAGAAAAACGGGGTGGGACTAAACAAACCACCATTGGCGCACTCGCACTATTGACATTGACACTGGCATCATTCGCGCCCGGTGGCATGACATTTGCCCAAAGCACCACTATCGATTTTGACTTACAACCCTTTTTCGATTCGTTGAACCAGTATCTCCCCATCTTTATAGGGCTTTTCGCCCTAATTGGTGGGATTGCTGGTGCAATGGCGATTTCCAAGTACATCATTGGCGCGGTTGTAGACGCATTTTCAGGTAAAGGTCTATAAGGGAGGTGAATTATGCGGGCAGGGAAATGGCTGGTATTGGCTTTAGGCATAATAATATTGACTTTTTCTATGCCCGCATCCATCTATGCAACCACCTCACAACACTATTTCCGCTTATCAACGCCTGCCACATCAACGTGGACAGGCGACAACATCTTAGCTAGTGGTGGGTTTTTCAACTTTGATTCCGCTTGGAGCAATGCAAGCGGGGCATTGGTAGATTATCGCCGTGCGTCCAATGGGGTTATAAGTGGGGCGGGTAGCCAAACGGTCAGTAGGAAAGTTTATGAAGCATCTTTTGATTCTGATTATGATGTTCGTCTAACCTCTTTCGAAGCAATCGTATATAGAGGCACTACCACGACATCATGCAATGACAGCATGACCTACGATATGGAAATAATCACGTATGTGGGCGGTGGCGACCCCATTAGTTACACTGTAGCGACAACCACATTAGCAAGCACCGCATTTGCCACCGAATACCCCTGGCGATTGCTCACGGTCACAATCAGCGATGAACGGATTATTGATAGTTTTGATGCTACTATCAATTGGCATTGTACCCAAAGCAGTACAACCCAAATGTATGTGTTTTTACAGTCGGTTACTGCAAATTATGAGATAGGCGAAGCACCCCCAGACCTGATAAAACCGCTAACGGACGACCACCAATACGCTATGACACAACCCGTAGATGAACCCCTTTATGCCTTCTATACATTGGGCGTAGGTGTGCGGGACGGATTGCCTGTTCACGCACCTGCAGATAGTGTGGTGATGGCGATAACGCCCCTCACACAGGAAAAATGTGAAAATCTTGGGTTATATGAGTGTTATGCGGGTGACTACGGCATTGATGTATCACGCGCCTATGTTGTGTCGTTGCGAACACTGGAAGGTGAGGAGCTAGTCTATGTCGTGGACAACGCGCCTAATTACTTGAAAAATGAAGACCAGATTACAGGCGGTTGCGTCATGGGCGAAACCATACGAACAAATAACAACGGACGAGGGGCAACCATTGCCACTGACAGTACCGAAGAACTTCATGCTCGTTTTGTGCTTGCCCCCATAGACGAAGCCGAACATTGTAATGCAGGTGAACCTGTGCTGGTCTGTGAAGGTGGTGAATCCCGCATGAATTTTGTGTGGCTAGGCGCACAAAAAACCGATGGCGTGACCTATGATAATACTGTTATTACCATCCCCGCAGGCGGGCGCATGTATGCGTTGCTAT
>JBGSKP010000695.1:0-1657 GCA_041741175.1 Thiocapsa sp.
TTCTCCGGGGTGGCGGCGTAGGTCGTGGCGATCGTGGCGGCGCGTTCGGCGAGCGCCGGATTGGTGGGACTGAGGTTCGAGCCACCGGCACCCTGGCCATCATAGTCAACGGCGGAAGGACGGGGATGGAAGTAACGCGAACTGGTAAAGGCCTGCGCGACGAGCCGCGAGCCGACCGGTTTGCCGTCCGGGCCGGTGATGATCGAGCCGAGAGAAGTTTCTCGAGCGGTGATTTTTGCAAAGCCGAGCATCGCAGGCAGATAGACAAAGCCGATGGCGACGATGCAGAGGAGGAAGAGTCTGATGAGGGTCATGTGTTTCATGGTGGGAATTTCAGTTCGGGATCATGAGGTGTTCGAGGATCGGCCCGAGCAGGGCGACTGGCAGGAAGGTGAGAGCGCCGAGAAAGAGGATGACGGCGAAGGTGACGAGCCCGAAGGTGGCGGTGTCCGTGCGCAAGGTGCCGGAGGATTCGGCGACCCTGGGTTTGAGGGCGAGGGATCCGGCGATGGCGAGGGGGATGATGATGGGAAGGTAGCGGCCTAACAGCATGACGATACCGGTGGCGATGTTCCAGGCGGTGGTGCCATCACCGAGCCCTTCGAGGCCGGAGCCGTTATTGGCGGCGGCGGAGGAGAATTCATAGAGAATCTCGGAAAATCCACGTGGACCGGCGTTGGCGATGGTGTCCGCACCCATCGGCGTGGCGGCGAAGAGGGCGGTGCCTCCGAGGATGAGCAGCGGATGCACGATGAACGCTGCGGCGGCGAGCGCCATCTCGCGGGCTTCGATTTTCTTTCCGAGATATTCCGGAGTGCGTCCGACCATCAGCCCGGCGATGAAGATGGCGATGACCATGAACAGGAAGAAGTTGATGAATCCCACACCAACGCCGCCGAAGGTGGAGTTGAGCCACATGCCGGAGAATGGCGCGAGCAGGGTGAGCGGGTTGAGGGAATTGTGCATGGCGCCGACCGAGCCGTTGGAGGTGGAGGTGGTGAGCACGCTCCACAGCGGGCCAGTGGTGGCACCGAAGCGGAGTTCCTTGCCTTCGAGATTCGGGCTATCGGTGATCGGAAGACCGGCGAAGACCGCTGTGGGAGCGGTTTCGCCCACCGTGGCGACCGCAACTTTCAACACCATGAACGCCGCCATGACGGAGACGATGACGAGTGCGTGGCGTGGACGGCCGACGATGCGCCCGAAGACCCACACGCAGGCCATGGGAATGATCGGAATGGCGAGCAGGGAGAGGAAATTCGAGAGGATTCCCGCGCCTTCGAGCGGGTGGGTGCTGTTCGGGCCGAAGAAACCTCCGCCGTTGGTGCCGAGTTGTTTGATGGCGAGAAACCCGGCGACGGGGCCCCGGGCGATGGTTTGCGTGACCCCTTCGAGCGTGGTCACGGAAGCCGCGCCTTTCAGGGTCATGGGAATGCCCGCGAAGATATAGATGATTGAAAATAGTGCTGCGAGCGGAATGAGGAACAGAACGACCGTGCGGGCCAGATCGCGGGCGAAGCTGCCCATGTCGCGCCGACCGGCGAGGCCGCGGGCGAGGGCGAAGAAGGCGGCGATTCCGGTGGCGGCGGAAGTGAACTGGAGAAACATCAGGGTGATCTGCGACAGATAACTATAGGTGGCTTCCCCGGAATAGTGC
>JBGSKP010000696.1:0-1685 GCA_041741175.1 Thiocapsa sp.
CGGCAATGTCGTGTCGCAATTGGGAGAAGCCACCGCAGGCCGTCGCTACCAGCAGGCAGGTCTCACGGTCATGCGAACGCTGCTGGATACACCGTATCTCAACGACGATGACAATCATCAGGGCCTGCTCTGGCACTCGATCTATCATCGCCCCCGAGGTTGGGACCACATTCCCGATGGACGAAAGATCCCCTGCGGAGAAAGTTGCCTCTGGGGCGATTACCATCTCCTCGAATGCGGCGTGCAAGTGCAGCGGATGGCCACGCCGGGGGCGAAAGCCCACACATTCTTCTCGTAGCCGCGTCTGTCTCAGACGCGGAGGCAACGCTCGGTGGCGTTGATCTGATCGCCGGGCCGCATCAGAGGAGAAGATCCCGCTTCGAGCCCGCGAGTCTGGGGACAGACTCGCCTACAGGAATTGCAGCGCGCCCCAGGCACCGGCGGCCAGTGTTGCCGCGATTGCCAGCCAGGCCCACCAGGGGATGGCTTTCTTGTCGGCCTGGGCCTTGTGCGAGAATCGCAGCGTGGCCCCTTCCGCGATTGTCATGCGGTCGCCGTGCTTTAAGGGTTGGCGATGAGCCGTCTTACCGTTGAGTTGGATGCCGCCAGGGGCATCGAGCACCGTCATCCACCAACCATCGGGAGATCGATTGATGCGGCAATGCCGACCCGCGACGCCCGACTGTTTGAGCAGAATGTCACTATCGGGATTCGCCCCAATGACGTACTCGGCCTTCGTCAGCACGAGCGTCGATCCGTCGGGGAGCGTCAGGCTCGGAGGAATCTCGATCGCCTGCAATCGCGATTCCTGTTCGAGCATGTTGTGCGCGATATCGGCGCTCGACACTTCGGGTACGGGAGGCTTGTGAGCCGGCCTTCTCCCCTTCGCGTCCGACTCGACATCGGTCCGTACAGGCACATCGGTGGCCCGCAGAGCCGCCATCGACGAACTGTACCTGGCCATCGAAGACCGTCCCTCTTCGAGCCGTTTCGAGTAAACACCCCGTCGACCGCGTCGCAGACGTTCGACGTCGTACTCGGGAGGAGTTCTTCGGGCAAAGGGTTTCAGCCCGTCGCGAATCTCGATGAGGCTGGGGCGATCATCGGGATTTTTGGCGACCATTCGCTGGTAGAGTTGCTCGATCTCTTCGGGAATCTCGAGTCGATACTTCGCGATGGGGGGAGCCGGCTGAGTGCGATGGGCTTCGATGACGTGCCCCTTTGTGGCCCCCTGAAACGGCCGCTTGCCCGTCAACGACATAAAGAGCGTACACCCGAGACTGTAAACGTCGGCACTGGCGGCCACATGCAAACTGTCGAGCGATTGCTCGGGGGGCATATAGTCGGCTGTCCCCAGACAGTCATGCCCGAAGATCATGGCGAGCGAAAACTCTTCGCCCACGACTTCCTGATCGACGAGCGTCAGCCCGAAGTCGACGAGTTTGGTGAAGCCATCCCTCCCGATGAGAATGTTGTCGGGCTTGACGTCCCGGTGCACGAGACCCTGTTGATGAATGTATTCCAGTCCATCACAGACTTGCAGCAGCACATCGCACGCCATCGACTTGCGCATGGGGCCATTGAAGGCGAGCAGTTCGTGCATCGCGATACTCTCGAAGAGTTCCATCGCGACATACTCGACTTCGCCGTAGACATCGTCGGTCTGGCCAAGCTCGTAGGTCTGC
>JBGSKP010000697.1:0-2064 GCA_041741175.1 Thiocapsa sp.
CTCCTTGTGGGTCAGGGCGTAAACGAGAATACGAGCGATGAAGTCCTTGCTCTTGCGGCCGAGGGCCACAGCACCTTCGACGTCGCGTGATTCGACCTTTTCCAGCATCTTTTCAACGACCTCGGGTTCGCGGGTGGCGGATTCGCGGATCGCAAAGATGATGCGCTCAACGACCACGGTCAGCGTGAGGAACGAGAGGATGATGATCGGCCACATGATGTACCCTCCATGCTTGAAGAGCTCCATCGGAGACTGGCCCATGAGGAATGCGAACTGCAGACTGGTCGTGATCATGATTTTTTAGCTGAGGATGGGTGAGAGATCGGGAACGAAGGAAGGACGGATGGGGTGTTGTTTTGGACGACTTGAGGGAGGATTCGCTCAAAAATAGTTCTGATGAATCCGAGCTACCTCAGCAGCGTGCACGCCAAAGGAAATTAAAAAATTTGATGGATGCGAAAATATTAGACCAGTTTGGAGCATGGTCTCAAGGGGCGGTTGCAGAAAGTCACGAGAATCATCCACGGCGCGGGTGCAAAAGCCGAAAAGTGCATTCGGATCAAGCGTGCGGGGAGGAGTTGGAGATGAGGAACACTAGGAAACGTGAAGGGCCACTTACGCTGCCCGATGAATTCTCTGTCAAACGTTCTTTTGCCGCTAACCGATGCGCTACTGCGGGGTATTAGTCGCATTGGCTGCCCGGCTAGGACTCGAACCTAGACAAGCAGAGTCAGAATCTGCTGTGCTACCATTACACCACCAGGCAGTGGAAAATTTTCTGAAAGGGCTTCGATGCGGAGATTCGCGTAAGGGTGAGGCAATCGGCCTTGCCAAGGTGGAGCCGGCGACGGGAGTTGAACCTGCAACCACCTGTTTACAAAACAGGTGCTCTGCCATTGAGCTACGCCGGCGAAAACGGATCTCTCACGGTACTCACCGTAAGCTACGAAGGTTTCGGAAGATGTGTGAAAAGAACTGCGTCTCGATCCGACGCTCTCAATGCTGCGTTGGTGGCTCCCCGGGGACTCGAACCCCGAACCAATTGATTAAGAGTCAACTGCTCTACCATTGAGCTAGGAAGCCATCAAAACGGAGGGCCGAAAAGTCATGAATCGGTCTGGGGTGTCAACTGCATTTCGCCGATCGCCCGGCCAAATCGAACAGCTCGGCGCCTCCGGATTGGGGGGCGGCGTTCTCCTGGCTGGCCTTTTGACGGACGACCGCAACGATGGCTTTTGGTGAAAGCCATTCCCGATTTTGACGCGATTCGAACCGCCCATTTACGCTTGGGACAATCGATTCACCGTACGCCGATCGTGAGGTCGCGCAGCTTCGACCGATTGTGTGGAGCACGGGTTTCGTTCAAATGCGAGAATCTGCAAAGGGGTGGCGCATTCAAGGCGAGGGGCGCGATCAATGCGGTCCGTTCGCTTGACGATGTGACCGCTGCGAAGGGAGTGATCACGCACTCGTCAGGCAACCATGGGGCGGCGCTGGCATTGGCGGCGTACGAACGGGGGATTGAAGCAGATATTGTCGTGCCTGCCGGAACGCCGAAGATCAAGCTCTCGGCGATCGAGCGATACGGTGCGCGGCTTCACCTTTGTGAACCGACGCTGCGAGCGCGTGAGGAGGCGGCCGAAGCCCTTGTAAAAGCTCGAGGTGGCACGCTGATCCACCCGTTCGATGATCCGGCGGTTATCTCCGGGCAGGGCACGGCGGCGCTTGAGCTTTTGGAGGATGCGCCAGGTCTGGAGGTTGTCATGGCGCCGGTGAGCGGAGGCGGTTTGTTGGCGGGAACGGCGTTGGCGGCTCACGGGATGAATCCGCATACGGTGATTTTTGGCGCGGAGCCGCTGGCTGCGGACGATGCCGCGCGTTCGTTCGCCGCCGGGCGACTGATTCAGGACGGGAACCGTCCAACCATCGCAGATGGGCTGAGGGCGACGCTGAGCCCGTTGACCTTCCATTTGATTCGCACCCACGTATCGGGAATCGCGACGGTGGAGGAGGACGAGATTGTCGCGGCGATGCGGCTCTTCTGGGACATTTTCAAGCTGGTGA
>JBGSKP010000698.1:0-1700 GCA_041741175.1 Thiocapsa sp.
TGCTGTAAATATTCTCATTTTTAGTTCATAAATTACATAAATCTTTCAATCTTATCATAAAAAACAAAAGTTTATGTACTTTTGTCAAAATTAATCATTTTTCAATGGGTCTGAAAGTCAAATGCTTTAAGCACACGTTAAAGTTCAAATTTGAAGCAGGAACTTCTCGTGGGGTTTATACCGAAAAAGATACTTTTTTCTTGAAAATCTTCGATTCTGAAAACCCATCTGTTTTTGGTTTAGGAGAAACTGCCCCATTGAAAGGATTAAGCATTGATGATGTACCAAACTTTGAGCTTATTCTTCAAGAAATCTGCGATACTTTCAATAGTTTAGACCTTGAAGTATTTGAATGGAATATCAACATTATTCTTTCCCAACTCATCGACGACCGATTTCCTTCTATCAAATTTGGATTTGAAACCGCCCTACTTGACTGCATGAATGGTGGCAAAAGAGTTATTTTTGATAATGATTTTGTAAAAGGACAAAAAGCTATCAATATCAATGGACTTGTCTGGATGGGTAGCAAAGAATTCATGACCCAGCAAGTAAATGAAAAACTCACCGCTGGATTTGATACCATAAAAATAAAGGTCGGAGCGATTAATTTTGAAGAAGAATTAAGTATTTTGGCTGCAATTCGTCAACAATTTTCTGCTGACCAAATTACCCTTAGAGTAGATGCCAACGGAGCATTTTTACCCGAAGAAGCTCCCAAAAAACTCAGACAATTAACTGATTATCAAATACATAGTATTGAGCAACCAATCAAACAGCATCAAGCTGATGCAATGATGGCTTTGTGCGAAAGCAACATCATTCCGATTGCCTTAGACGAAGAATTGATTGGCGTAAGTGACTATGTTCAGAAAATGCAGTTGCTCAAAAAACTCAAACCTCAATTCATCATTCTGAAACCTACTCTTTTGGGTGGATTGCAACACTGCCGTGAATGGATTGAGATTGCCTCACGCTTGCACATAGGTTGGTGGCTTACTTCGGCCCTCGAATCAAATATTGGCCTTAATGCCATCGCACAATTTGCCGCCGAATACAAAAACACACTTCCGCAAGGGCTTGGCACGGGTGCTTTATACCATAATAATATCGAAAGCCCTTTGGCTGTATTTGATGGAAAACTTCATTATGATTTAGAAAAATCATGGAATTTTGACCTGATTTCAGCATAAGTTTCTATTTTTCTGAATGAGCTTTGCAACCACTACGTTTATTTTTCCGTACTTCATTGAAAACTAACCTGTAAATAGCAAAATGAATCTCGAAACCAAATACTGGCATCTTCATAACCACAAATTGATGAGCGTTTTGAGTTCGGCAGAACTCAAAGAAATTTGTGTAATTTCTAACTTCAAAACTGCAAAAAAGGGTGAAATTATTTATTTCTCTCACGATGAATCAAGTAGAGTTTATACGCTCAAACGTGGTACGATAAAAATCGTTGAAATTGATGCAAAAGGCAATGAAATCGTAAAAGATATTCTTCAAGAAGGTGATTTGTTTGGACAATTTACTCTTACTAATGAAACTCTTGATGAATATGCTGTAGCGATGAGCGATTACGTAACTTGTTGTAGTTTTAAAATGGACGATTTTGAAAATATAATTGAGCGAAACCCAGCTCTTGCTCTTCGTTATACAAAGTGGATGGGCTTTAGACTCAAACGCATGGAAAACCG
>JBGSKP010000699.1:0-1759 GCA_041741175.1 Thiocapsa sp.
GCACGCCCGGGAAACGTTAATTTTTTAACACGCCCCATGCAGTGCTGTTGGGCAACTGGGACACAAGTGAACGGGCATGCAGGTTGCCGAACCCGGCTTTTGAAAAAATTGTTGCTCCGAACATCATTTTGAAAAACCAAAATCCCTGTATGGGTCTGACAACCTGTGCGGGAATTTTTTTTCATTTTCAAAACATGATTTGGCGAGCCCCGAACAAGTGATGGGGGTGGCTTCTCTTGCCTGGTCTGGAATCCATTGCTTTGTTTGCAAAACTTTAACGTCAGATTCTTAACCGTTTTTAACTTTCTCTTAACGCCCGGTGTTACTTTTGCATCGTCATGCAAAGGGGTAGGTTTTTCGAATGATGAGATGACAATGAAATTGCCGCCCAATCGGGATTTCAGGACAAAATGAAAGAAAAACAAACAATTGACGTGCTGATTCCGGCCTGGAATGAAGAAAAATCCCTTCCCTTGGTATTGGCAGACATCCCGAAAGCGTGGGTGCGACAAGTGATTGTTTGCGACAACGGTTCTACCGACGGAACGATCGAAGCGGCAAAAGCAGCCGGAGCGATTGTGGTAATACAACCTGAAAGGGGCTACGGCAATGCCTGCCTCGCTGGAATGCGTTACCTCCAGGAATTGCCGGCGTCCGAACAACCCGAGATTGTAGTGTTTTTGGATGGCGATTATTCAGACTATCCCGACGAACTGCCACAAGTGGCAGCACCGATTTTGAACGACGGAAAAGACCTGGTGATAGGTTCGCGGCGACTGGGCAACATGGAGCCGGGTTCGATGACTTTCCCGCAGCGTTTCGGCAACTGGCTGGCGCCACTGCTCATCCGCTGGTTGTACGGTTACCGGTTCAGCGACCTGGGTCCGTTCAGGGCGATCCGCTGGGATAAATTGCTTGCACTCGACATGCGCGACCGCAATTTCGGCTGGACGGTGGAAATGCAGGTCAAAGCAGCCAAACACAAACTGCAATGCACCGAAGTACCGGTGCGTTACAGAAAAAGAGCGGCAGGCAAAAGCAAAGTATCGGGCACTGTGCGCGGAACAATTCTCGCAGGGTGGAAGATTATTGCGACGATTTTTAAAGAATTGGGGAGATAAAGGAAATATGTTGGGCATTACCGCTCCAACAAACAACCCGATCAACCCTCACAAATAACCACAACCATTAACCAACAACAGAAAAACTCAACCATTCTATATGTACGGTCTTCATTCCCTTTTTGAAGCTTTTAAATATCAGGCATTTGTCGATTTCGGCTACCTGATGCTCCTTATCTACTTCCTTGCGATGAGCGGCGTGACGATTTATGCGTTGCTGCAGTTCCATTTGCTGTACCTGTACAAAAGGTACCACAAGGAAAATCCGAAGATTCAATACAAGCAGTACGGTTCCGACGATGAAAACGCACCTTTTGTGACTGTACAATTGCCCATGTACAATGAGATGTACGTTGCCGAACGCATCATCGACTACGTAGCAGCGCAGGAATATCCGAAAGACAAATTTGAAATTCAGGTACTTGACGACTCTACAGATGAAACAGTAGGTATCGTAGCCGCCAAAGTGGCTGAGTACAAAGCCAAAGGATTCAACATTGAGCACATCCACCGTGTCAATCGCCAGGGCTACAAAGCCGGTGCGTTGCAGGAGGCCATGCCAAAAGTGAAAGGCGACTTTATCGCTATTTTCGATGCCGATTTTACTCCCCGTCCCGACTTTCTGCGCACCACGATGA
>JBGSKP010000700.1:0-2181 GCA_041741175.1 Thiocapsa sp.
GCTCCGCAAGCTGGTCCATTTCGGAGACTGCCAAGCCGAAATCGGCCACGGCGATGTTGCCGTTCCGGTCAAACAACAAGTTCCCCGGCTTGAGATCGCGATGAACAAACCCTTGTTCATGAGCCGACTGCAAGGCGCTGGCGACGTCGATCATCCAGCGAACCGCGGTTTCGCGATCAACCGCGGGGTTCTCCTTGAGGCGATCCTGAAGAGTCCCTCCCGACTTCAGTTCCGAGACGAGGTACGCTCGGCCGTTTACGATCCCGGCATCGAGTACTCGGACAATATGTTCGTGAGAGAGACGAGCAATCCGCTGCCCTTCATTCACAAGATCGTTGTCGTGGGAGGCATTCCTCCGGTCGGAACGCGACGTCTTGAGAGCGACGTCGCGATTAAGAACAGGATCGTGCGCTTGCCAGACCTCCCCGAACCCGCCGCGCCCCAACAGGGCCGTCAACTCGTACCGCCCCCAGACCTCCCCGGCTTGAAGCGCCGTCGCTTCAGGCAACGGTTGTTGCGGGGCGACTGACGACTCGACTTGCTCGCCGACCGTCTCAAACTCTCGCAGCAATCGACCTTTCAGATCGGGAGCAAATTCAGGAAATCGCAGCAGGTACTCGTCAACCGTTGGTCGATCGCCAGAACGCTTTCGAAGCTCGCATTCGAGAAGGATGAGTTCTGCCAGGAGATGCGACGGATCCGCAATGCCAGCCCGATTCAGAAAGTCTTCGATTCTTGGTTGATGCCCGGAATTCCACGTCGATTCAAAGGCGTCGCAGAGGGAATCGATGTGCGCTTCGGGAGCGCATTGCGTTGCCGACTGGTTGGCCCGATCGATTCCCATGGCAAGTCCGTATTGCAGAACGCAAGCGGAAGAATCCAGAGTGATTATGCAACAACATCGAAGCAACTGTCAAGAAACTCACTATCTCTGCACTCTGCGTCGAGGCGAGAGTTGTGAGATGATTCGGCCAAGGTGCCTGCGGTAGCTTCGTCGCAACCAGGCTGTCACAATCCCAACAGTAAGCCGAGCCCTGCCTGAACCTGTTGAGGTACTCCGATGAAACGACCGTCCCTGCGCTTAAACTTAGTCTTTTCGCTGGCCGTCGTCGCGACGGCTGCCTTCTCAACCGCCGCCCAATCCGACGACGCGATACTTCGTGCCGGGGCGGTGGCGATGGACATTACGCCGCTGCCGGAGCATTACCCGATCTCTGTGAACGGCGGCATGTCCGATCGCCTGGTCACTGAGGCCCACGACCCGCTACATGCCCGCTGCATCGTCCTGGATGACGGCTCGACGGCACTTGCCATCGTCGTCTGCGACAGTTGCATGATTCCGCGTGATGTCTTCGACACAGCCAAAGCCCGCGCTTCCGAGGCGACCGGCATCCCGGCCGAGAACATGCTCACATCGGCGACACACACCCATGAAGCTCCGACAGTGACGGGCGTGTTTCAAAGCGAGCCCGATGAAGAATACCGCCAGTACCTCATCAAACGCATCGCCGAGGCGATCATCCAGGCTCATGCGCAGCTTGAACCAGCCCAGGTGGGTTGGGGTGTGGGCAACGACCCGACGCAGGTATTCAATCGCCGCTGGTTCACGCAGCAGGGAGTCGTGAATGAAGATCCTTTTGGCAACTCGTCCGACGTTGTGCGAATGAATCCCGGATTCAGTGGCGACGTCAATCGCGAACCCTCAGGCCCCGTCGATCCCGAAGTGTGTCTATTGTCGGTGCAGGCGATTGACGGACGCCCCATCGCACTCCTCGCCAACTACTCGCTGCACTATGTCGGCGGCGTCCCGGAACTGTCTGCCGACTATTTTGGGGCCTTCGCCGAGCGGATCACACATCGCATCGACGCCGAGAATGTCAGTCCGCCGTTCGTGGGAATCATGTCAAATGGCACGAGCGGCAACATCAACAACGTGAATTACGGTGGTGAGAGTTACCCCGCTCGCGAGCCGGGAGAGCAAATGCACGCTGTGGCGGCGAGTGTCGCCGACGCGGCTTATCGCGCGTACAGCGATATCGAATATCACACATCTCTGACGCTGGCGTCGTCGCAGCGAGAAGTCGAGTTGGGCGTCCGGCTGCCGACGGAAGACGATCTTGCCTACGCCAACGAAGTGATTGAACGACTCGGCCCGGGACCGTACTCCGATCGCTTCGGCAT
>JBGSKP010000701.1:0-1696 GCA_041741175.1 Thiocapsa sp.
CCGCAAGCGGAGCTGTCCCTCCAGCCGGGGCGGTCGATCCTGACGTGGAAATCCATCGCAATCTCCATATCCGAACGGGAACCCCGGGCGCGGGAACCGGCGCGGCAGCTCATCTTCGACTCGGGACGGGTGCCTTGCTGGTTCGCAATGCGGACCTGCTCATGTCGGAATCCGCTGCTGCGGGAATCTATTTGGGCGGTGGAACATCACGCCTCACCATTGCGGACGGAAAGGTATCCGCGCAATTCATCAATGGCGGCGATGTGTTCATGATGGGACGATCGGAGTTGATGCTTTGGGATGTCTCGCCACTCACCGGATCCACCATCGACCTGCAATCTCCGGATTGTTTCGTCTATTTTCCCAATCGACGCCCCAGCGAGGTCAACGGGTCCTATCTCACCCGCTTCAAAGTCAATGGAGCAAACGCCGTGCTGGATTCGAATATTGTTGTCCGGGCGTGGAATACCGGATCCGTGGTCCGGCTCCGCAACAGTCCGTTTATTGGATTTCGTGGCTTTGAAGGGCTCGATCTCACCGGCAGTGTCTCCAACCATTCACCGGGATTCCAAGGCGGAGTGGGACAGGGCAGTGCCACTCGGACAGGGAGCGTCTATTCCTTGTGGGGATGGGGAAATGATATCGGCGGAACTTCCGACCAGTTTCATTTTGTCTATCGTTCCCTCATCGGTGACGGCGAGATCGTCGCGCGGGTTGACAGCGTGGTGGAAAAGGATATCTGGTCCAAAGCCGGGGTGATGATCCGCGCCTCCCTCACTCATCAATCACCTTTTGTCATGGTCGCGCAACGGCCAGACAATCAGGTCGCACGCATTTCCAGGAGCGCAAATGGATCCAGCGCCGCCCTGGGAAGCCTGGTTGGCGGAACGACGGATGTGAAATATGTAAGGATTGTCCGGACGGGGGATTCCTTCGCAACGTATTATTCACCCGACGCCCCCACCGGGCCATGGATTCTGATAGGCACGCCACTCAATATATCCATGGGCGAGACCGCTTATTTCGGACTTGCCGCAACGAGCAAGAATGGTGCGGAAACCAGCAAGGGAGTATTCAGCAGTGTTTCTCTCCTCCAGGGCGGCGTGCCGGTGGGCAATGACACCTTCGGCCTGTTTTCCGGAAATCAGGATATCTATAATTATTGGACCAAAGATAACAAATTCCGCTCGTTCCTGCTCAAAAAGGGTTTTCAAGTCACACTTTCCTCGGAACCCGCAGGGCAGGGCTTCAGCAAGGTTTATATTGCCACCGAGAAAGACCTTGCCATCAACCTGCCGCCCGAACTGGATCGCAATGTCTCATTCATGCGGGTTTTGCCATACCGTTGGATTGCCCGCAAAGGATGGGCGGGCGCGAATTCCCCCAATCCGAACTCGACCCGTTCGGGTGCATACTGGAACTACGAGTGGGAACCCACCGGCGGTTCCGCCCCTGACCGGGAGTTCGTGCCAATGATCAAAGGCCGGGCCCAAAACAAGGACTACCGCTGGGAGGAGGTCAGGGTCCGTGCGGATCAAACCCACTTCCTGGGATTCAATGAACCGATGAGCGCCAACCAGGGAGACCTGACGGTGGATGAGGCGATCGCCTTGTGGCCGAAAGCGCTGAAACTCGGGTTGCGCCTGGGGAGTCCCGCGCGGACCGATGGGTCCATTGGCGACAACTGGCTCAAGGA
>JBGSKP010000702.1:0-3343 GCA_041741175.1 Thiocapsa sp.
GACGATCGTCATCTCCTGGTTGGGTCTCACGCTGTATGCCGGCGGGCTGCTCACCTGCCAAATTACAAACTGGCCCTTATGGCTCTCTGTCGTCGTGCTGACCGTCGTCTCCGCGTTCTTCACCCTGGCGGGCGGACTGAAAACCGTGGCCAACACCAATGTGTTCCAAATGTCTCTGCTGATTGTCGCCTCGCTCATTCTGGTGGTGTTCGGGGTGGTGAAAGCCGGTGGAATCGGTGCCATTGCCAGCAGGGTGCCGGCGGATCATTGGAGAATTTTCCTGCCTGCGGACAACAAGGACTTCCCGTGGCATGCGATCCTGCTGGGCTATCCGGTGTTGGGCATTTGGTTCTGGTGCACCGACCAATCGATGGTTCAGGCAGTGCTCGGTGCCAAAAACCTCCGGCAGGCCCGGCTCGGCACAGGGTTCTGCGGTTGGCTCAAAATCCTCGACATGCTCCTGTTCATCGTTCCCGGCATGATCTGCATCCTGCTCTTTCCGACGCTCGCTGAGCCAAACGATGCCTACATGACCCTGGTCAAGGAACTGCTGCCTCACGGACTCATCGGCCTGATCATGACCGTGCTGATGGCGGCCCTCATCAGCACGATCGCATCGGCGCTCAATTCGCTGGGCACCATCTTCACACTTGATATCTATCAAAAACGATTCCGCCCGCAGGCCACTATCGGGGAAACCATTCGCATCGGCCGGATCGTCACGGTTGTCGGATCGGTGATCGGCGTGGTGTTGGCGCTGGTGATCGCCCTGCTCAAGGACCGTCTGGACATGTTCAGCCTGTTTCAAGCGGTTCTGGGATTCCTGGCACCACCGCTCAGTGCCGTATTCATCATCGGCATATTGTGGCGAAAAGCCACCGCCGCCGCAGCCAACACGGTCCTGACAGTGGGAACCGCCATCAGTTTCACCATCGGCATTCTCTTCTTCCGGAGCTGGCCCAGCCAGGAGTTCTGGCCTCATTTCATGATGCTCACCTTCTATATCTTCAGCGGCTTGTGCGCCTTGATGGTGGTCGTCAGCCTGTTGACCCGGCCGGCCACGCCGCAACCGCACACCCTGCCAACCCTGCGCGAATGCCACCGCATGTGCGGGCGGATCGGCACCGCTCCGGCGGTCTGTTGGGGCCTTTTGACGGTGGTGATGATCGGCCTCTACGCGGGCTTTCAAATCATGGCAATGACCCGCCAGAATGTTGAAATCCATCTTTCCCCCGATGGCCGTGACGACGGTTCCGGCAGGGCGGCAAGCCCGTTCCGCACCTTGGACCGGGCGCGCGCGGAAATCGGGAAGATGCAGACGGAAGGCCGCATGCCGGAAGGCGGAATCAATGTCTGGCTCCACAAGGGCACCTATCCAAGCGAAGCCCCGCCGCTGTCCGCTCCCGAGGAATCCGTAACTCCCGGAAAACCCATCCGCTGGCGGGTTTTCCCCGGCGACAAAGCCGAATTCAAACCCTAACGCGGGATTCCTGCAAACTCCACGCTTCCCACAACTCATTGATAGAAACCACCGCGGCATGAACCACTCGATCGCCCGATTCGATATTCACAAACTCCACATCCCGGTGGGCAGGGTCATCGGCGACAGCATGTGCCACTACGATGCCTTCCGCACCGTGGTGGTGCAACTGACCACTCATAGCTGCCTCGTTGGCTGGGGATTCGGCGAAAAAGCCTACGGCGGCCACTTCGCCAAAGAAGCGTCTTGGGACCGCCCGGTGCCACCGGTGGCCGAGCTTGAGCAACGATTCCTGATAGAATGCTGGCCGCACCTCGAAGGACGCGCTCCCGCCATCGCGAAACTGCTCGCCGACTCCTATCTCCCCGCCGGCGACGACGCACTCCACATGGCCACGCGTATGGCCCTGTGGGATCTCATCGGCAAGGAGGCCGGGCAGCCGCTCTTCCGCCTGTTAGGCGGTCCCAAGGTCAGGACCTTGATCCGGACCTATGCCAGCGCCTGTGAATTCCAGCAGCCCGATGAGTTTCTGCGGGAGTTCTACGGTCAAAAGCTGCGCGATGGATTCCGCGCTTTCAAAATCAAACTCGGTCATCCGGATCCGGAGCACGACCTGCGGCGCCTGCGGATCACCCGCGAAACGATCGGCCCGGGTGCGGCGCTCGCGGCGGACGCCAACAAGGCGTGGACCACCGCGGAAACGGTGGAGCGGATTGAATTCTTCAACAAACACGGCATCAATCTCGCCTATATCGAGGACCCCATGGAGCCCGACGATTTGGAGGGTTACCGCTATCTAACCAAACATTGCCCGGTGCCGGTGGTGGGCCATGACTATGTGCCGGTCGCCGCGAACATGCGACCCTTGCTGGAAACCGGCGCCATTGCCATGCTGCGGGCCCGCTCGGGTCTCGACTATGGCATCGGTTTACTGCCGCTGGCCCGCGAGTTCCGCAAGCCGCTGATCGCCACCAACACGCTCTTCGAGTGGAACATCCATTTCGCGCTGGCATTCCCGGAAGTCGATCGCATCGAGTTTTCCGATCAGCAGTGGAACCAGCTGCCCATCACGCCAATCCGGATCAAGGACGGCATGATGTCCGCACCCGATTCCCCGGGGCACGGTTTCGACCCGAATCCGGAAATCTTCGAACAATGGAAAATCCACGACTGAGAACTCCAATGAACCCAGAACCCAAAACGCTGCTGATCACCGGCGGCTCCCAAGGCATCGGACGGGCCACCGTCGAACTCTTCCTCGAACGCGGCTGGCAGGTGGCCTTCGTCGCCCGCAACTCGGACGGAGTCCGACAGACCGTCAGTGATCTCGTTGCCGCGGGTTTTCCGCCCGGGTCAATTTGCGGCGAGGTGCTGGATGTCGGGGATCTGGATGCGGTGGAGGCGTTTCCGTCGAAACTGCAAATGCTGGCCGGCGGCCTCGACGCCCTGGTCCTAAATGCGTTCTATCAGAAACTGGGGGCGGCCCACGAACTCACCCGGGCGGATTGGGACTGCCACTGGCGCGTCAACTGCCTTTCCCCGGCACTTCTGATCAAGGCTTGCATGCCCATGCTGCAACAACGGCAAGGCAGCATCGTGTATGTCGGCTCGGTCATGGACGAGCGCGCGGAACCCTGCTATGCCGCCTATGGCGCGGGTAAGGCGTTCATGAAGTCATACATCCGGCATGCTGCATGCGATTTCGGTCCGTTAGGAGTGCGGATCAACGGGGTCTCCCCCGGTGCGGTCCGCACGGAGGCCCTTGAGCGCGCCATCGAAGCCGCCGGGCCGGACGGGCGGAGCGAAGCGGAAGGCCTGCTCCGCAGGATCCCGATGGGGAACCGCATCTGCGAACCGCGCGAG
>JBGSKP010000703.1:0-1613 GCA_041741175.1 Thiocapsa sp.
CGTCGTCGGCTTCGGCCTCATCTGGATTCCGGTCATGAAGATCATCTCGGAGAAAAGCAAAGGCCTCTACGACTACCTACAGAACTTCCAGGGCTTCCTCGCGCCGCCGATCTTCGCGGTGTTCGTGCTCGGCATGTTCTCGAAACGCGTCAACGCACGCGGTGCCTTCGCCGGCCTGTTGGTTGGCTTCATCGCCGGCATGACCAAGCTGACGCTCCAGACACTCACGCAATCCAATGTCATCAGTGGCGATGGCCTGCTCGCCGCCATCGGCAAATACAACGGCTATTATGCCTGTGGCTGGCTCACCCTCCTGAGCATCCTCACCGTGGTGTTCGTTTCGCTCACCTCACCGGCACCCACCGCGGAGAAGCTCGCCAACATCACATTCCGCACCCTGAGCACGGCAAAGCGCGCCGAATGGAAACAATCCATCACCATCGCCGATTGGATCGGCACCGCGGTCGTGCTCTGCATCATCCTGACCGGCTACCTCTACTTCAGCTTCTGGCTGAATTGAGACCCCGAATCACTTGGATTCTCCCAACCCACCCAAATGCGAAGGCTGGAACTCCCGTGGCTCCAGCCTTTTTCGTGGCTTTCCCCAGCGTCGGATTTGACCGACAAATCCGGTTGTCATGGCGTTTTCAGAGTGCTAGCCTCCCGCAAAACCTGTGCCGAATCCTCTTCACATGGGCCGTCTCCCGCTCCAATTCTTGCGCCGCTTGCTCGCGGTGGTGCTGGTTTCGTGTGCTCCGATCGCTTCTGCCGCCACGGTCTCCGGATGGGATATCGCAAAAATCGATGGCCGTGATTACGTCTCGGTCGATAGCATGAAGCGCTTCTACAATTTCACCAAACTCAGCCGCAGTGGCGGATCAGTGGTGCTCGAAAACGCCAAAATCGAGATGAAGCTCAAGGTCGGCGGCAACGAATGCCTGATGAATGGCGTGAAATTCGTCTTCACCCACCCAGTCTCCACGGTCGGGGAAAAGGTCTATGTTTCCCGCATGGATCTCGCCAAATTGATCGATCCGGTGCTGCGGCCGAACTTCATCAAGAACGCCGGTGATTTCCGCACCGTCATCCTCGATCCCGGCCACGGCGGCAAGGACCCGGGTGCCACCAACTCGCTCGGCAACGAATCAACCTACAACATGAAGGTGGCCGAGCGCGCGAAGATCGAGCTCCAGAAACTCGGCTTCAAGGTCGTCATGACCCGCGACAGCAATCGATTCCTGACGCTCCAGGAGCGCGTGAATTTCGCCAACGCCGTTCGCGAGAGCGCGGTTTTTGTGAGCATCCATTTCAATTCCGGCGGACGCTCCGCACGCGGCATCGAAACCTTCACCCTCTCGCCTCCCGGAGTCTCGCACTACGGACGCGGAGTCATCGCGGCGGACAGCCAGGTGCGCACCGGCAATGAACACGACTCCGCCAACATCGCACTCGCGACCTCCGTCCACGGCACCATCCTCAGCCGCCTCGGAAAAAACACCTTCGACCGCGGCATCAAGCGCGACCGTTTCAGCGTACTCTCCGGCGTCCGCCACCCAGCCATCCTTCTAGAAGGCGGTTTCATGACCCACCCCTACGAGGCCCGCCTGATCGAA
>JBGSKP010000704.1:0-1570 GCA_041741175.1 Thiocapsa sp.
GATCTGGTGAAGGTCCTGACCGCGCCTGCGCCGATCGCGCTCGCCCCGAAGCCCGACGCCGACGCGCAGCCCGCAGTCGACGTCGATCAGCTTCGCGGATTCACCACCGAGGACATCGAGAGCTTCAAGGCGCTCGGCGTCGAGGTACTGCTGCACTCGGAGACCTACGGCGACGTGTGGCTGGTGCCCGCCTACACGGGCCGCGAGCGCAAGGAGATCACCCCCGAGCACGCCGCGACGCTTGCCCGCGTCATGAGCGTGTTCCCGGGCTCGCACATCGTCTCGTTCGAGAAGACCGCCCAGACCAACAACCCTGAGCGCCGAGAGCGCCCCCTCAAGGAGCGCTCATGACCACCGTCGCCCCGTTCAAGAACCAGCATCTCAGCAACAGCAGGCTCTCGAGGTTCGAGACCTGCCCGCTCTCGTACCGCCTCCACTACATCGAGAAGAAGCAGGCCGAGCCAGGGCTGCCGCTCCGGTTCGGCAAGACCATCCACGCCGTCCTCGAGCGCCTCATCAAGGAGGTCGTCGACGACGAGCGCACGGGCACGCTCTCCGAGGAGCGCGCCATCGAGCTCTATCGCGAAGCGTGGGGCGCCGAGCGGCTCACCGGCATGGACGTCTTCGCCGAGGGGCTCGCCATCCTCCGGCGCTTCATCGCCGAGCAGGGCGTCGTCGACCACCGCGACGTCCTCGCCATCGAGAAGGAGTTCCGGCTGCCGGTCGGGCCCTTCGAGGTCCTGGGCTTCATCGACCGCGTCGATTGGATCGACGACGAGACCGTCGAGGTCATCGACTACAAGACCAACCACCAGCTCTTCACCCGCGACGAGGTCGACACCTCGCTGCAGATGAGCCTCTACGAGGTGGCGGTGCGCCGCCTCTGGCCGTGGGCGAAGAAGGTGAAGCTGACCTTCTGGATGCTGCGCCACGGCGTCCGGCAGGTGACGACGCGCACCGAGGAGCAGCTCGCCGACGCGCTCGCCTACGTCGAGACGCTCGGGAGGCAGACGGAGACCGCGACGGAGTACCCGGCGCGTCTCAACACCAACTGCTCCTACTGCGACCATCGCAAGCAGTGCCCGGCCTACGCCGAAGCGCTCCAGGGCAAGCGCGAGTTCATCGTCGAAGACCTCGCCGATCTCGAGGGCGTCGCCCGCGAGCGCGAGGAGGTCGCTCGCCTCGCGAAGGCACTCTACGTGCGCAAGGAGGAGCTGGAGGACATCCTCAAGGCGCAGCTCAAGGAGCGCGACGAGCTCGTGCTCGGCGGCGTCCGCTACCGGATGTTCGCGACGACGAGCCTCGACTACCCGCTGGAGCCGACGCTCACGTTGCTCGCGGACGCGACGGGCCTCTCGCGCGACCAGGTGCTCGGGAAGCTCGGCGCCATCGACAAGAAGGCTCTCGATGCGCTCCTCAAGTCGCTGGGCAAGAAGCTCGACAAGCCGCGCGTCTCGCTGCTGAAGGCCGAGCTCGAAGCGCACGCCGACAAGCGCATGTCGCCGCGCCTGTGGGCCAAGGAGGTGGCGTGATGCTGCTCCCGCCGCCCCTCGACCCGGCGTCGGCAGCC
>JBGSKP010000705.1:0-2144 GCA_041741175.1 Thiocapsa sp.
ATCCAGCGGTCGGCGAGGGCAAGATCGCCAGAGGCAGGGTCGAGCGACGGCGCGGGCGGCTCGGCGAGCATGGAGAGCGTGAAGCGCGCGGCGTTCCAGAGTTTGGTGGCGAAGTTGCGGCCCTGATCGAACTTGGCCGAGGTGTTGCGCGCAAGGGGAATCTCGGGTGTGGCCTTGACCTGCCCCGTGGCGATGCCGAAGGCGGTGACCATCTTCTTGCTTGGGTCGCCGGGGGATTCCTGCGTCGGCGCGGGAACGAGGCGGCCGGAAGAGTTGTGGATGAACTTGGGCGTAAAGGTCTTGCCTGTGTGCGGGCAGACAAGATCTACGGGAAGCCGCACGTCCTGCGTGCTGGTGGCTACCTGGCAAAGGACAAAACGCAGGGCATCGGCGCCGTGGCTGTCGATGATGTCGAGGGGGTCCACGCCGTTGCCGAGGCTCTTGCTCATCCGCTGGCCGTGGCCATCCTGGATGATGGGGTTGATGTAGACGTGGTGGAAGGGGATCTGGCCAGCGCCCTGCCGCGACGCGGGATCCTGCTGCTCATCTGTGAACCAGCGGTTGAACATGACCATGCGCGAGACCAGAGGGTGATGATGTCGCGCCCGGTGACGAGGACGTTGGTGGGGTTGAAGGCGGGGAGGAGGGCGGGGAAATCGGCGATGCCGGTGGATTCTGCCGCGGCAACGGGGTCGGGCCAGCCCATGGTGGAGAGCGGCCAGAGGGCGGAAGAGAACCAGGTGTCAAGGACGTCGGGGTCGCGTTCCGTGCCGGGCGGAAAGGTCTGATCCCGAATCCACGGCAGATCAGGCCGAAGCGCTTCAAAGATGACGTCGTGCACCGGATAGCGACGGCGCATGGCCTCGGGTGACTCATATCGACCAAACTTGTCGCCCAAATACGCGCCTTGCTCGACGATAATGTCGGTCAAGGCGTCGAGTACAACGTCTGCCTGGGGATCACAGCAGCAGTACTCGATCGCCGCCCGATGCTCACCCTCAACTGCGATTCTTCGGGTGATGCTTGAAGCGTGGCCTGTTGCCTCAATCGAACGATCCAGAAGGGCGGCGACTTTCTGCATCATCTCGGGCCGCTCATTTGGTGGCAGTGCTCGAAATTCCACACTCCACACCGGAATTCTGTGCCCCCACCACAACTGCCGGCTGATGCACCAATCGCGGATGTTCTCGTGCCAGGTTTCAAACGTCTTGGCATAGCGCTCCGGGAAGAACCGCACGCCCTCTGCCTTTTCTACTCCTCCTCCGGTGGGATGGGCGTCCCGCCCGTCTCTACGTGCCTTTGCTTCAAATTCCTGCTTCCAGTTCACTGCACCATTGTCACTCCCTCGCAAGTTGCGCTCAGGCGAACCAGTAAAGGGGTACTTCCACTGGTCGGACGCCAGCCTTTCCTTGAGCGGGTTCTCCAGTACATACTTGCATTTCTCAAAGTACTCATCCTCATCTCGAATGAGGCGGTCGTAGTACTCTTGCTGCCAGAGAGCGCCGGCTGTTCCCCGAGACTTGGCGATCGCGTGTGACGAGAAACTCTTGATGCTGTGCAGCAAGTCCTGCAGCGGATGCCAATCCCCCGGTGCCTGCTCCAAGGGTGTCAGCAACATATGCACATGATCCGGCATCACCGAGATCAGGTGGACCGTGGCTCGCTGTTCATGCCAATGGGCACAAGCCTCAAGAACAATCTCTCGTTCCGATTCAGTCAGGAACCCTGAGTTCAGCCGGAACGTGATGAAGTAGGTGCGTCCACCAACTTGCCAATGCGGCAGGTGACGACGGTGAATTGTGAGCCAAGGGCGAATACCTGAAGAAGGTGTAGAGACGGGCGGGACGCCCATCCCACCGGAGGAGGGGGTAGAGAAAGAGGCAAGTGCACGATCTCTCCCCCCACTCCTCTGATCCCCAGCCATCGCTCTCAGGGCCGATCCCTTCAGGCTGTCATCGGTCACCGCCACATACCACTGGTCGCTCAGGTACGGCTCGATCGGCACGTGGCTGCGGTAACTGTGCCCCACGCTATGTCGGTACGGCGTCTTCCGCTCCAGCCAGCCGCGGGCTTCGAACTCCCGCACGACGAGTTTCCGCCCTTCCTCCCGGCTCTTGCCGACGAAGATGTGGGCATCGCCCACA
>JBGSKP010000706.1:0-1723 GCA_041741175.1 Thiocapsa sp.
GATCTTCGAAGGCTGCGCACGCCGAGCACGTCTCGAGGTGCTCCGCCAGGAGGATCTCCTCGCTGGGCCCGACCTCGCCGTCATGCCAGGGGACCAGCCGCTCACGGGCCTCGCTGCAAACCAGGTTCATCACACGCGTCCTCGCTGTGTATCATGCAGTTTCGACACCCAAGTCGTCGAGAACTTCCATCAGTTGGACACGCGCGCGCGACAGCCGGGACATCACCGTGCCGAGCTTGACCCCGAGCGTGTCGCTGATCTCGGCGTAGGTCAGATCGCTGTAGTAGCGCAGCATCAGGACCTCGCGGTGATCATTGGTCAGATGATCCATGGCCGAGAGGATCTGCTGTTGTTGCTGGTTCTGGAAGACGACCTCTGTCTGCCTGGCCTCGTCGCCGTTGTGCTTCGGGATGGTGTCGAGGAGGGTGCTGCGGCGACGGCGATCGCGGACCAGGTTGAAGCAGAGGTTGGAGGTGACGCGGTACAGCCAGGCCTTCATCTTGAAGTCTTCGTCGAAAAAGCGCGGCTCCCGCATGGCGCGGATGAACACGTCCTGCGCGATATCAACAGCCTCTTCCCAATCCTTTACGATCCACATCGCGTGCTGAAAGATGGGGTCGCGGTACTTGCGGACCACCCAGTCCGCTGCCGATCGCCGATCGGCTCGCGCGATCTTTTTTGATCTGGTCGTCTTCGGGAAGGGTCCACCCACCAGGAACGAGGCTCAGCTTCGGCATTGTCTACCCCATCGATTTGAACCGACAGACGAACGAGCACAGCAGACTCTTCATGTCGTCAACGGTTCGTGACGGTTTGGGGGAACACCAGACGTGGAACGTCATTCCCTCGACATCCGCGCTGCAGATCCCGAGACAGCTTACCGGATGTAGCGGCCTCGGTGTGAGCCGCGCGCGTTTGGCCCAATTTGTACGGGACAAGCCCATCAACAGCCGAGCTCCGCCCCACTCTACTCGGTGATCCCGGGGATCCGGACGCCGCGCTCGCGCGCAACGGCGATGGCTTCGGGGTAGCCCGCGTCTGCGTGGCGCACGACCCCCATGCCGGGATCGCTCGTGAGCACGCGCTCGAGCCTGCGCGCCGCCGCTTCTGTACCATCGGCTACGATCACCATGCCCGCGTGCAGTGAATAGCCCATGCCGACGCCGCCGCCGTGGTGGAAGCTCACCCAGGAGGCGCCTCCGACCGCGTTGATGAGGGCGTTGAGGATGGGCCAGTCAGCGATCGCGTCCGAGCCATCGCGCATGGCCTCGGTCTCTCGGTTCGGGGAAGCAACCGAGCCACAATCGAGGTGATCGCGCCCGATCACGATGGGCGCCTTGACCTGTCCTGTCCGCACCAGCTCGTTGAACAGGGCACCCGCTTTGGCGCGCTCGCCATATCCGAGCCAGCAGATCCTGCAGGGGAGGCCCTGGAACTGGACCTTCTCTTGCGCCATGTTCAGCCAGCGCACGAGAGCTGTATCGTGCGGGAACGCTTCGATGAGTGCGCGATCGGTGGTGTGGATGTCCTGTGGATCACCGGAGAGGGCGCACCAGCGGAACGGGCCCTTCCCTTCGCAGAACAGCGGACGGATGTATGCAGGGACGAAGCCCTGAAACGAGAACGCCACGCCGTGTGAGAGGCCGCCTTCCTCTGCCATGGCGCGGATGTTGTTCCCGTAATCGAAGACGTGCGCGCCCTGCTGTGCGAACGCCACCATCGC
>JBGSKP010000707.1:0-1541 GCA_041741175.1 Thiocapsa sp.
TTATCAGCACCTGCAGTCGAATATGATTCCACAATGATGTTTCCAAGAACATTATAATCTAAATCAATAATGAGAGTGCCACCAAATCCCAACCCAACATAATCACCACCATCTAAGTCATAATCCGTCTCAAGTATGGTCACCTTAGAATGAGCAGGTGGAACTTTCTCACCTGGACAGGTCGTCGTTCCTTGCTGTAGAAGAATATTCTTGCTGTTTATATCAATGGGATCGCATATAGACCATCCACGATCTCCTTGTCGACCTTTTTCTCCCTGAGAACCCTTTTCTCCCTTAGGACCTCTGGGACCACCAGAGGGACCTACAGGACCTATTTTACCAGGCTCACCTTTTATGCCACGCTCACCGCGTTCTCCTTTTTCACCTGGAGGTCCGGCTTCACCTGGTTCACCACGTTCACCTTTCTTTCCATTCTCACCTCTAGGCCCTACCAATCCTTGTTCTCCGCGATCTCCCTTCTCACCGTGATGTCCGCGTTCTCCTCTCTCTCCTGGTGCACCTGGCTCACCACATTCACCCGGTTCGCCATCTCTACCATGGTTGCCATCCCTACCATGGTTACCATCTCTACCATGTCTACCATCTTCACCAGGTGCTCCGACCAATGAGTGCAAGTGTACTAGATTACCATCGATGTGTTGGTGATAAGCTCGCTGTTCTACAAGATAGACCAGATCCCCTTCTCTGATGGATCCATCTCTCAGACCAGTAAGAGCATCACTTGCGTTGTTGGCAAAAGCAAAACCGGCTCCAGGTGTTCCAGCTGCACCAACTGGTCCAGGGGACCCTCTAGGTCCTTGAGGACCAGGATCACCAGTAGCACCCTTTACCCCTTGAGCACCCTGAATACCTTGGATGCCTTGTTCTCCAGTGGCACCAGTGATTCCAATACCGGGAGAGCCAGGGCAGCCTTGTGCTCCTTTCTTGCCAGGATCACCACGATCTCCTCTTGGTCCGGGACATCCCATCTGACCAGGATCGCCAGGAGCTCCCTTAGTACCTTGGCAACCAGGAGGACCTTGTGGACCGTCATCACCAATACAGCCAGGATCACCTTTAGGGCCTTGTTGGCCGTCGCGTCCGCGTGGACCGCAAGTGAGTTCCAGATAGTCGGGGTCGATCTTACCGCATAGATTGAGTGGAGCATAACCGCCAGGCATGCCCTTGTTACTGGTGAGTTCGTGGCCTGGTTCGGTCGTAGGTACGACATTGAGTCCGTAAATTGTGAATGAATATATAGGACAAGTGTTGAAAAAGAGTACTCCAACCTTGGTCGTCTTACTAATTGCAGTAAATGTTACGATGTAAGCAGTGGGACCACACCCACCGGTGAAGATATATTTCCTTTCTATACATTGTGTAAGAGGGTCACGGCTCTCACAATAGAGAAAAGCTCGATCACCTTGTGTGAGTTCTCCCTTGATTAAGATTTTATAGTTTTGGTTGGGTTCGGTAGCCAGGGTGACTAGAAAACCTGGGGATTTTCTTGGTTCGCAGCATTTATTATTGCCGTTGTAGTT
>JBGSKP010000708.1:0-1942 GCA_041741175.1 Thiocapsa sp.
GGTGCGCTCGAACGTGATACCGAGCGCAGGGCTGCGATACCGACCGTCGAACCGCGCGAGCACGAGCTTGCCTCTCCTGCGAACCCACACCTCGAGGATCGCGCGCTCTGGCTCGTCCTTGTCGGGGTCGATGATGTAGTACTCCGACACCCCATGTGTCTCGTAGAAGCCATGCTTCTTGATCATCTCCTCACCGTCGTTTCCAGGGGACAGCACCTCGAAGACCACAGATGGTGCCACACCGGACTCTTCCCACTGCTGATAGCTGCTCCGACCGCCCTTCGCGCGACCCAGGACCACCATCACATCGGGGGCTACCCGCGTGATGTTGTCCCCTTCGATGGGATACCACAGCAGGTCCGCTGCCACGAAGTCTGGCAACAGACCGTCGAGGTTGCCCTTGAGCACCTCGATCCAGTGGAACTGTGCTGTATTCTCGGACAACCGCTTCCCGTCATCCTCGGGATAGACGATGCCGCCTTGCGACAGCGCTTCCATCGACCCTCCCGAGGCTCTCCTATCGCTCTCCCGCAGCCCTGTACAACCTGCTTGTGCACTACAGCGCCGATATCGCGATCTCGACACCCATCGAGCGCGCTCCGCGAGAGCAACAACCAACAATCAAGGATCAACCAGTCAAGCCGGGCCGCAGCACCACCCGGAAACCCAGGTCGTCGTTCCTATACCGGGGATGGTACCAGTCGCGGAACGAGCAGCGCAGGTCCCCGGACGAGTCGAACCAAGAGCCGCCGCGCACCACGGGAGGCGCCTCGTCGGAAGGGTCATCCGGATGACCATCTGTGTCATCAGGATGACACCCATCGATTTGCTCGCCCTCTTCGTAGTCTCGATAGACCGAGTTGCACCACTCCCAGACGTTGCCAGCCATGTCTTCGACACCGAACGGACTTTTGCCTGCGGGGCGCTCTCCGATAGCGGCTGGTCCGTCAGGGCTCTGTTCTTCGCTGTCTTCCGGATGGAAATAGGCACGTGTACAGTCTGGAGGCTCGTTTCCCCAGGGATACCGTCTCCCATCGGTGTCGCGCGCGGCGTACTCCCACTGGGCCTCGGTGGGCAGAGAGACAGCCATGCCCAGTCTCTGGGACAGCCACCGACAGAAGGCCAGCGCATCGTAGAAGCTCACATAGGTCACCGGTAGGTCGTCTGCATCGAACCCCTCCGCCCCGAAGGCTTCGGGCTCCTCTTGACCGGTCGCCTCGCAGAATGCACGGTACTGCAAAACCGTCACGGGATGCCACCCCAACCAGAAGCCTTGCGTCAGTGTGACCTGGTGGACGGGGCCCTCTTCTTCGCCCGCATCGGGGTCGTGGTTCGGACCCGGTGCATGGCTCGCCCCCATCAGGAAGGCCCCCGCAGGGATGAAGCGCATCGGGTAGCTGCACGCGTCCACCGCGAAGCGCGCCCACAGTCCGCAGCCGTCCAGCCCAGCCTCAGCCGCGCCCAGCCCTACCGCAAGCGAAGCGCCGAGCTCCTCAAGCGCAGTCGTGCGGCCTTCCATAGCGGCGTCCTTCATCACAGACAGCCAATCTTCGAGCGCCACGCGACCTTCCGACGAGTTGATGGTAGGGCGATGCCTATCTCGACATGGTGCTGCGCTCGTTGCGTACTGAAGCGGCCGAGCCGGGTCGCTTCAGGCGTCCATCCTTCAAGGAGAGATCCTCGAGAACGGGAGATAGTTCTCGTATCGCGTCTGGATCTGCGAGACATCGTTGACGGGCGATCAGGGCTGACCCGGAGCCTTCGTCAGCGCGAGACGCTCCGCGATCGGCATCAGGCCGCGGAAAACGATCTCCTCCTTGTCTCCCCAGCCATCACCCTTCAGTGTCACCATCCGCACCACGACCAGCCGCGCCTGGGGGAAGATCAGCAGGAACTGCCCCTGGCTGCCTGTGTGCTGGTAGCCGATGAGCTCGCGGGTCGC
>JBGSKP010000709.1:0-2768 GCA_041741175.1 Thiocapsa sp.
TCAAGCGCATCGAAATTCATCACGATGAGATCGTGGTGGTCTTTCGGGTCGATCCTGATCCGGACATCGGTGCCGACGACGACGCGGATGAGTCTGATCCATCCGGGGAGACTTCAAGTATGCAAGATTGTAAGCGGCGTACTCAGTCCCTTGTTGGCCAACCTCTACCTACATGGCCTGGATGCCCGGATGAGCGAACAGGGGCACGCGATCGTGCGCTATGCCGATGACTTCGTCATCCCCTGTGCCACAGAGGCCGAAGCCCAACACGCGCTGGCCCAGGTCCAAGCCTGGACGGCGGAGCGTGGTCTCACGCTGCACCCGGACAAGACCCATCTTGGGGACTGCCGGCAAGCGGGGCAGGGTTTCGAGTTCCTCGGCTACCGTCTTGAAGCTGGACGGCGCCTGGTGCGCCAGAACAGCTTCACGGCAATCAGAGCCAAAATTCGCGCCAAAACCGGCCGGTCGCGGAGCAGGAGCCTGGAGCACATTATTGCCGAGTTGAACCCCATGCTCAAAGGCTGCTTCAACTACTTCAAGCACGCGAATGGTTCGGTCTTCTTCATCCTGGATCGCTTCGTGCGGCGCCGGCTGCGCGCCATACTCCGCCATCAACACCACCTGAAAGGACGGTTAGGTCATTCTTTGGAGGACCATCGCCGTTGGCCTAATGCCTTCTTCGCTGAGCGTGGGCTTTTCACCTTGACCGAAGCCCTGGCCCTGGCGCGTCAACCCCGATGAGGAAACAACCGACTGGAGAGCCGTGTGCGGGAGATCCGCTCGCACGGTTGTGTGTCCAGCGAAGGCTGGCGTGTTCAGCAGGAGACAGTCCTGCCGGGGTAACAGTCAGGAGCCCCGTAGCTTGGATCGCAGGGTGGCGGGAGACCAAGACTCTGAAGCCGATCGACAGCACTTTCCTTGGGGAGGTGGCGAGTCACCAGGCCGTAACAACAGTGAACGCAATGATGGCCTCGACAATGCGTATCTCCGAAGGCCGAGCCTGCAACCGTGGGGCGAAGGCAGCATGGCGGGTCGAAGTCTGACCGAGACGATCCGACCACTTCGGCGGGGTGAGTAGCGACGGCATGGTGGCAAGGGCACGCTAAGCAACTGGAGAAGCCCGTCTCGCCCCGGGGCGAAATCCCCGGAGCAAGGTAGATCCTATAACCGGCGACACCGGGAAGTGGACCGAAGGCGAGCGGGTGGCGGATGGGCGCGTAGTCGTGCTGAAGCGGGGTAATGCCCGTGGAGCGAAGGCGCCCTACTGTTGGCGATCCTTGAACAAGATGGGAGGCAGGGGCGAGATGACAACGACGCCCATCGATCTGCAAGACCTGAGGAAGAGGATCTACATCAAGGCGAAGGCTGAACCGGCCTGGCGCTTCTGGGGACTCTACGTCCACGTGTGCAAAGAGGAGACCCTGCACGCGGCCTATGCGATGGCGAAAGCGAACAACGGTGCCCCCGGCAGTGACGGGGTGACGTTCGCGGCCATCGAGGCGGCTGGCGTGGAGGCGTTTCTGCAAGGCATCCGGGATGAGCTGGTCACCGGAACCTACCGACCGCAACCGAATCGCCGCCGGGAGATTCCCAAGGGAGACGGGCGCATGCGCGTCCCGGGGATTCCCTGCATTCGCGATCGCGTGGTCCAGGGGGCGCTCAAGCTGATTCTGGAGCCGATCTTCGAGGCTGACTTCCAGGATGGAAGCTATGGATACCGACCCAAGCGCACGGCGCATCAAGCCGTGCAGCGCGTGGCCGAGGCGATTGTGAGCAACAAGACCTATGTGATTGATGTGGACCTGGCGTCGTACTTCGACACGGTTCGTCACGATCTCCTCTTGGGGAAGGTGGCGGAGCGGGTCCGCGATGATCAGGTCTTGGGCTTGCTCAAGCGTATCCTCAAGGCCAGTGGCAAGCGGGGCGTTCCGCAAGGCGGTGTGATCTCACCCCTGCTCAGTAACCTCTACCTCAACGAGGTCGACCGGATGCTGGAGCGGGCCAAGGAGGTCACCCGCAACGGACGCTATACCTCTATCGAGTATGCCCGTTATGCCGATGACCTGGTGATCTTGGTCGATGGGTATCGCCGGTGGAACTGGCTCAAGGACGCGGCTTGGCGACGCTTGGTCGAGGAATTGGCCAAGCTTGATGTGCAACTCAATCACGATAAGACACGACGACTGGACCTGAGTCAGGGAGGGGCATTCAGCTTCCTGGGCTTTGACTTCCGCCGGACCAAGACTCGGCGTGGGGTCTGGGGCGCGCGTTACACGCCACGGATGAAGGCGCGCACTGCGATCCTGCAACGCCTCAAGGACGTGTTCCACCGCTACCGCTCCCAGCCGATCAATCGGGTGATCGCCCTGATCAATCCGATCCTCAGGGGGTGGGTAGGCTACTTTCGGGTGGGGCACTCCAGTCGCTGCTTCGGGTACGTCCAAGATTGGGTGGAGAAGACGATTCGGCGCCATCTGATGCGCGCGCGTCAGCGTCAGGGCTTTGGCTGGAAGAGGTGGAGTAGGACGTGGCTATACGAGGTGCTCGGGCTCTACGACGGGTACCGAATCGGGCTGCGTAAGCCGAAAGCGCTCCCAGTGCAAGCGGTCTCATAACCCTGGATGTGAAGTCGGCAGGAAAGCCCGGTGCCGGAAAACGGCACGCCGGGTTTGACGTGGCGGGGGCTGGAAACGTGATCATGGGAGCCGGACTGAGGGCCAGCGCGAAAGTGCTGGAGGTCCCACCGGACCCTAACGTCGGCGCGCCAG
>JBGSKP010000710.1:0-2000 GCA_041741175.1 Thiocapsa sp.
GATGCATAACAATACCTTCACCGCCGACGGGCATGCATCCATCATCGGCGGCCGCAACATCGGCGATGAATATTTCGAAGCGCGCTCGGAGATGAATTTCGCCGATCTCGACGTGGTGGTCATCGGACCTGTGGTCAAGGAGGTCTCCGATCAATTCGACCTCTACTGGAATAACAAATCCGCGATTCCCATCGCCGCGTTGGCCCGACACAACACGACGCCCGAGCAGTTCGCCGCGCGGCGTGCGGCCCTCGCCGCGCATCACGAGACGGCCAAGGCTTCCGAATACGCGCAAAGCCTGCGGGACTGTCAAATCGCCCGCCAAATCAGGACTCGCTCTGTTAGTTACGACTGGAGCAAGGCCACGATCATCGAAGACCATCCCGACAAGGTGGCCACTTCCGCCGGCCACACGGAGACCCATCTCGCTCCGCAGTTGCGCGAGGTGGTCGCCAAAACCAAGCACGAACTGTTTCTCGTTTCACCCTACTTCGTGCCGGGAAAAGAGGGCGTCGATCTCCTGGCCGGCGTGCGCAAGCGCGGCGTGCGGGTGGTCGTCATCACCAACTCGCTGGCTTCCACCGATGGAGTGCCCGTCCACTCGAAATACAAGAATTACCGCAAGCCCTTGATCGAGGCCGGCATCGAGCTCTACGAGATCAAGCCGACCGCCGGTGCCCAGCTCAAGCGGCGTTTTCGCGAACCGGCCGGATCGAGCACCGGGGGCCTGCATGCGAAGACGTTCACCTTCGACCGCCGGATTGGTTTCATCGGTTCCTACAATCTCGATCCCCGTTCCAGCAAACTGAACACGGAAATGGGGGTGCTCTTCGACTGTCCACCGTTGGCAAAACGTCTGCCCGAGCAAACCGAACGCAACCTCGCCGAAAACGCGTACCGCATGCAACTCGAAGGCAATCGTCTCGTCTGGGTGACCCACGAGGATGGCAAGGAAGTGAAGTATTACTCCGAACCCGACACCGGCCTCATCAAACGCATCAAGGCCCAAATGATCGGCTGGCTGCCGATTGAGTGGCTGCTTTGACTGTTAGAAGTTATCGGCGCTGATTCCCGCTTCCGTGACGAAGTTTGCAAACAACTCCCGATCATCCGAGGCACCCGCTCCAGTGTGTTTGTTGCGGATGGTCATGGTTGCGGAATGTTCACCCAATATTTCTTGGCATGGCAACCCGGAAGAGTCATGTTTGCTGCTTTCCGAGGTAAGCTGATGAGCAGCGTCCGCCCCTGATGATTCGAATACAACGAAAGAGACCACCGCCTTGGACTATCTATCGCTAAAATTCCTGATCTGGGCCACGGCCCTTGGCGCACTCAGCGCCATTTCGTTGCGGAACTCAGACAGGCGGAAACCATCGCCACCGACACCCTCCAAAACTGGCTCGCCGCTCTCGACACCCTCGAATCTCTTCTCATGTCACCGGCATGTACAACGTGCTCGAAAAGCTCCGCAGCGGCGAGACGCTCACCGCCAAGGAAAAGCAAATCCACGACCAAGGCCTCGTCACCGTCCTCCGCCAGATCCACGACGAGTTGGATGAAGCCGTGTTAGAAGCGTATGGGTGGAGCGACCTTAAGGAGGCACCACACTCCTGTGGTGCGGGCGAATGCGTGGCCATTGAAAAGCGCGAAGCTCATCCCAATGACGTTCCATTCACATCACGACAAGAGTGTCGTGACTCCTTATTGATGCCCTAATGCAGTTCGTCATGGAAGCTGCCGCTGGTGTCTTGATGCGGACGGCCCTGCGGTTTGCGTGACCTTGAACGCTGATCAAATCAAAGCCATGTTGGACACAGCCACCAAACAGGGCCAAACGTGTCCGCCTCCAAGCGTCTAAGTATTTCCAGGAGAGGAACGCCCCATGATTCAAAACTTGCGGCAGAGCTGAAATTCACTACATTTTCCACCATGCAATCGACCACCGCAAAAAAACTTGCCGCCGTAGAGGAGAAGCTCGCCGAATTGAGCGGGCTTGGGAA
>JBGSKP010000711.1:0-1665 GCA_041741175.1 Thiocapsa sp.
GCGCGTCGCCGGCCATGTTTTCCAGCATGGGCGCGGCGGTTTCTGCGCCGGAGGTCTTGCGGCGTTCGTCGAGGATCATCTCGTCGCGTGCCGTGGCGATGCGGCGGATCTGGTTCATGGTCGAACCGGTTCCGACCGGCACCAGGCGGCCGACGATGACGTTTTCCTTCAGACCCTGCAGCGTGTCGACCTTGCCGGCGACAGCCGCTTCGGTGAGCACCTTGGTGGTCTCCTGGAACGAGGCCGCCGAGAAGAAGGACGGGGTCTGCAGCGACGCCTTGGTGATGCCGAGCAGCACCGGCACGCCGTAGGCCGGCTTCTTGCCTTCCTCGAGCATGCGCTCGTTGACATTCTCCAGCTCGATCGAATCGACGTTGTCGCCGACGATGTAGCCGGAATCGCCGGACTCGGTGATCTCGACCTTCTGCAGCATCTGCCGGACGATGACCTCGATGTGCTTGTCGTTGATCAACACGCCCTGCAGCCGGTAGACTTCCTGGATCTCGTTGACGAGATACGAGGCGAGTGCCTCCACGCCCTTGATCGCCAGGATGTCGTGCGGTGCCGGGTTGCCGTCGAGGATGTAGTCGCCCTTCTCGATGTAGTCGCCGTCCTGGAGATGGAACGGCTTGCCCTTCGGGATGAGATACTCGACGGGCTCGACGCCATCTTCGGCCGGCTCGATGATGATGCGGCGCTTGTTCTTGTAGTCGCGGCCGAGGCGGATCGTGCCATCGATCTCGGCGATGATGGCATGATCCTTCGGACGACGGGCCTCGAACAGTTCGGCCACACGCGGCAGACCGCCGGTGATGTCCTTGGTCTTGGCGCTTTCAAGCGGGATACGCGCAAGCACGTCGCCCTGGCTGACCTTGGAACCCGGCTCGACCGACAGGATGGCGTCGACGGAGAGATGGAACCGGGCTTCGGTGCCACGCGCCAGTCGGATGACCTTGCCTTCCTTGTCCTTGATGATGATGGCGGGATGCAGGTCGGTGCCGCGCGGCGTCGAGCGCCAGTCGATGACCTGGCGCTTGGTGATGCCGGTGGCCTCGTCGGTCGTCTCGGTGACCGAGATGCCGTCGACGACGTCGGCGAATTCCACCGTGCCCTCGACTTCGGTCATCATCGGGCGGGTGTACGGATCCCACTCGGCCAGACGCTGGCCGCGCTTGACCTTGTCGCCCTCGTCGACGAACAGCTTGGAGCCGTAGGCGACGCGCTGCGAGGAGCGTTCCACGCCCTTCTCGTCGAGAAGCTGGATCGCCATGTTGCGGCCCATCGCGACGAGATTGCCGTCGGAATTCCGGAGAAGGTTGCGGTTGCGGATGCGCACCGTGCCTTCGTAGGAGGCTTCCAGGAACGACTGGTCGACCACGGTGGCGGCGCCGCCAAGGTGGAAGGTACGCATGGTGAGCTGCGTGCCCGGTTCGCCGATCGACTGAGCGGCGATGACGCCCACGGCTTCGCCCATATTGACCGGCGTGCCGCGCGCCAGGTCGCGACCGTAACAGGCGGCACAAACACCGCTCTGCGCTTCGCAAGTCAGCACCGAACGGATCTTGATCGCCTGAACGTTTGCCTCTTCGATGAGGTCCACATCGGCTTCGTCGATCAGGTGGTTCTTCGGCAGAAGAACCGTGCCTGTCGCCGGATTCAGCACAT
>JBGSKP010000712.1:0-1575 GCA_041741175.1 Thiocapsa sp.
AGGCCGGTAACGACATGCAGCAACTGACCTTCGAACTGTTTCGCCAGTGGCAGCTCAACCGCGAATTGCCGGAGGAACGGGAGGGCGAGGCTGGAGTCCTTGCCGCCGATGCGGATAAGGCTCAATGCGATGACGACCGGAATAAACCCCGTCAGCGCCTCAAGCCGCAGGCACGGGATGCCGAATTTTTTACCCAGCACCCGCAGCACGTTGGTCGCACCGATGTTGCCGGAACCGTGCGTGCGGATGTCGATGCCCTGAGTCCGGGCGATGAGCAGGCCAAAGGGGATCGACCCCAAAAGAAAGGCTAGCAGCGGGCAGAGCCAGAGTTGCATCAAAAGTGGAAATGAAATCCGTGCGGAACGCGGGGAATCCCTGTCTGAAACCGGTTTCCACTCATTCCACGACCGTGGCGGAATCGATCACCACGTTTTTGGCAGGCACGTCTGGCGACGGCATTTCCAGTTTCTCGCCGGTGGCCGGGTGAATCATCGTCAGGGAGGTGGTCCCGGTTGGAACGGCCTTGATCTTGTCCACCACGTCCATGCCTTCAACGACTTTTCCGAAGACAGCGTAACCTCCGTTGCTGGGGTAATTGAGCATCGCGTTATCCACGACGTTGATGAAAAACTGGGCGGTCGCGCTATTGGGATCACTGGTGCGAGCCATGGCGATGGTGCCACGATCATTGCCCAAGCCGTTTTGGCCTTCGTTCTTGATGCCCTTTCCGGAGGCTTTCTCGACGAGCTTGCCGTCCGCCGCGGCAAATCCACCACCTTGGATCATGAAATTGCCGATCACGCGGTGAAACACCGTGCCGTCATAGTGTTTCTTTTTGACGTAACCGAGGAAGTTTTCCACGGTGATCGGTGCCTTTTCCGCGTTGAGCTCGATCACGATGTCGCCTTCACTGGTCTTCAGGCGGACTTTCGGAGCTTTCGCTGCTGCGGTGGTGGTTGGTTTTTCCGCTTCCTTCGCAGGCTCACAAGAAGCGAGGGCGGGAAACAAAACGAGGGCGAGGAGGGCAAGGTGGCGTTTCATCGGGGAGTTTCCTAATGGAATCCGGTGGCATGCGCAAGAGCAGGTGTGGGGGAAATCTCCTGCGAGTGGCTTGTTCGAAGAACCGTTTCAGCACCCGTCACACGTCCGGGTCGGGTGAATCACGCCAGGCGCGAGGAGCGATTTTTCCTGTGGCATCGCTTGAAGCAAGTCCGTTCAACGGGTCACTTCTGCTCGTCTTCCTCGTCGATATTGTGGGTGAGGATGAACTGCAGGTCATCGAGTCCGAGGTTCGAGGCGAAGCCTTCGTCTCCGAGCACGTTGGTGACGAGTTGCGTCTTCTGGTGCTGGAGGATGCGGATTTTCTCTTCCACGGTGTCTCTTGTTAGAAGACGATAGGCGATAACCTTGTTTTTCTGGCCGATGCGGTGCGTCCGGTCGATCGCCTGGTTTTCCACAGCGGGGTTCCACCATGGATCGTAGAGGATGACGTAGGACGCGGATGTCAGATTGAGACCCGCGCCACCAGCCTTGAGCGAGAGCATGAAAACCGAGGGATCCTTGGTCGTTTGGAAG
>JBGSKP010000713.1:0-2089 GCA_041741175.1 Thiocapsa sp.
ATCATCTTTGAGCATAATATTGAAGCGGGGTTTATGCAGTTTGATGAGATTTTCTTCGGTGATGAGGGCATGAACTTCGCTTTCAGTGATGATATATTCAATATCTACCACCAAACTCCGCATTTTGAGCGTTTTGGGGTCGTTTTCTGGGGCGCTGGTGAAATAACTCCGTACACGATGGCGTAGGCGCTTGGCTTTGCCAATATAAATAATTTTGCCCTCTTTGTCTTTCATGATGTAGCAACCGGGTTTGGTGGGCAAATTCTTGAGGATGGTTTGGATATGCGGGGATGGGATAAATGCCATAATTTTTTCTCATCTGTTTGCTCAAAATCACAAACCCTATTATACTGCAAACAAAATAATTTGTTCTATGGAGTTTTTTCTGATGACAAAAAAGACCTTATTCCTGATGATGATTATCGCTTTTTCTGTGATATGGCTTGTGCCAATGACAACCGCCCAAACTGAAACACCCACAGCCCCTATCCCACCAGAAGCGATTGATTTTGTATGGTGGCAAGATCCCATTGAAGGGGCATTCGCCACACAAATTCCGCTTGGATGGCAAGTAACTGGCGGGATGTCTGATGTGTTTGGCGTAAAATCCATGACTATCAATGTGACTTCGCCCGATAATCGTAATTTTATCGGCATCGGCACAGTTCCCATTGAATGGGGCATCATCCTCACACCAGAAATGGAAGCAGAAGGCTGGGCAGAGGGGGATAGTGTGGCAAATGATAGAGGGTTATTTATTGCCATTAGCGAATTTCGCACAGGGGCAAAAGCCGCCCAATTATTGGCGGATGGACGGGTTGAACCCAATTGTGACAACTACGAAATTCTCGCCACCAATGATTATAAGCGCGAAGAAGAAGATGGCATTATCTATAGTCCGGGGGAGGTGCAATTCAAATGCACCATCAGCGATGTGAGCTATTCCGGTTATTTTTATGCGGTCACGGCGGTTTATCCAATAGAGGGTATTGGCACAATTTGGACGATAGACACGTTATATAGCATTTTCGTGTTGCCCAATAATTTGCCCATCGCCACCGCTACCTTGCAATATATGTTAGAGACCACCCATTTTAACCCCGATTGGGTAGAGGCACTATCAGACCCAGACCCAGAAAGCTATGCGACACTCCAAGAACAGGTAGAAGATGATACCTTGTTCAATGATATTGTTTCACAGATAATTGACCTCTCTCATCAGAGTTTGCTCAGTTATATGACGGGCATTGATGGGATGTTTGAATTCGACTACGAATTTTTGCCATTGCCATAAAGAAAGGCAGTTATGACCCGTATCGTCATCAAGGTCGGCACGAGTACCCTCACGGGTGGCACTCCCCGTTTACATCGCCAACGGATTTTGGAATTGGTCGGGCAGTTGGCGCAATTATATCAAGCAGGGCATGAGGTGATTTTGGTCAGTTCTGGCGCACAAGCCGCAGGACGTGAACGCCTCAATTTCCCCGATTACGGCTCATCTGTCCCCGCAAAACAGATGCTATCGGCGGTTGGGCAGGGACGGCTGATGAATTTGTATAGCCAATTATTTGATTTATACGATATCACAGTGGCACAAGTATTGCTCACCCGTGATGATTTGAGTGAGCGCGGGCGTTACCTCAATGCGCGGGATACATTGGGGATGTTGCTCCAAGAACGCATTATTCCCATCATCAACGAAAATGATACGGTTGCCACCAACGAAATTCGGGTGGGGGATAACGATAATTTATCGGCAATGGTGGCGAGTGTGCTAGAAGCCGATTGTTTAGTCATCCTCACCGACCAAAAAGGTCTTTTCACCGCCGACCCGCGCAAAGACCCATCAGCCCAACTCATCGGGGAAGTGACGCGCATAGATGCCAATACCTTTGCCATCGCAGGCGGGGCGGGGAGCAAAATGGGGACAGGCGGTATGACCACCAAAATTGAGGCGGCACAATTGGCGACTCGTAGCGGGGTGACGACTATTATCGCATCGGGTAATGAGCCAAGTGTGCTATTGCGCTTATTTATCCAAAAAGAAGCCATTGGCACGCGATTTTTGCCTACCAGTACCCATTTGGAG
>JBGSKP010000714.1:0-1726 GCA_041741175.1 Thiocapsa sp.
ACAGGCGTATATCAAGAAGGGGAGGCACCGGCAACCTGCTATTTCTTAGACCCAAAACATTATAAGCGCCCGTTTAACCTCACCACCTCACAATCGTGGATGTTGTATTTATCCATCCGTCGCATTATCCGCGCCCAACAACATCGGTTGCCTGTGGTTAAGCACTTGATACAAGACTTGGCGCGGGCATTACACCCCCGACTTGCAGAAAATTTTGATATTCCCAACACGGATAATGAAGCCGATGACTTATTTGAGAAAGTCGTCAACGCATGGCAAACCCATCATTGGCTAAAGGTATCTTATCGCCCTCTCAACAGAACAACAGCCCATGAATGGCTAATTGCACCCCTATGGTTTGAACCCGCTATTTGGAGCGATTCTAATTATGTAATTTGTCATGTGCAAATGGGCAATGAACTTAAGGGGATGACCCTCAAATTAGACCGTATCGAAACAGCATTTATTACAGGGGATAAATTTGAGCCACAACCTATAGATATGATTTTGAGTACCATTCAAGAAACATGGGGCATTTGGGTAGGGGAGGGTGCGCCAGAGCGTGTTGTCTTGCACTTTGAGCAGCGTGTATATGACCGCCTACGCGAGACACGATGGCATCCCACCCAACAACTCACCAATTTGGACAACGGCAAAATTCAATGGGTGGCACTCATCAGCGAACCACGCGAAATGTTGTCTTGGATACGGGGATGGGGTGCAGATGTTGAGGTGATTGAACCCCAGTTTTTGCGCGATCAAATTGGGGCAGAAGCGGAACGCATGGCACAGATGTATGGACGGATGAGTAATCAACGGAAAGGATTTTTTTAGTCATGGTACGGTATCAATTTCAGCAAGTGGTTTATGATGCACATCTGAATGGTGAAGATATTTTACTATGTGCGCCAACAGGGTCTGGCAAAACGCGCGCCAGTGTTGCACCAGCTTTAGAGGGTTTTTGGGCAGATAAAATCGGCAGAACTTATCAGAACGCGCCCCGCATGATTTTTGTTGCCCCCCTCAAAACATTGGTAGGAGCGCAATACGACACCATCAAAAAAGCTTATTTGGATAAGAGTGGTGAACGTGATTTATGGGAGCGCGAATGGAAGCCATCCATCCAAACAGGCGATGACCCCGATGACCCTCTCTTTGAGCGCAAAATCATCCTTGCCACAGTAGACCAATTACTCGCCAGTTTTTTGAATATCCCGTATGGCATTTCACGCAGGCTGGATAATATCAATGTCGGGGCAATGTTGGGCAGTTACCTCATTTTTGACGAATTGCATTTGTACCCCTATGACCAAATGATGCTCACCGTTTTAGCGATGCTCAAAATGCTCAAAGGCATATCCCGATTCACCCTCATGACCGCCACATTATCACAACCGTTAGTGGATGCCATTGCCAAAGAATTAGATATGCGTGTTATCGGCAATCATGATAATCCACAGTTATTTGATGATGTGCCTTCGCTCACACAGCAACGCACATGGCACGCCCATGATGAGGAACTCGCCGCCGAACAGGTGCTATATCATCATAAAAATAAGACGCTGTGCATCTGTAACACTGTAGACCGCGCCCAAAATTTATATGAAGCGGTGAAGAAGGCGTATGCAGAAAACTGTGATGATGTCGAAATTATGTTGCTCCATTCACGTTTCACCAAAAAACATCGCAAAGAAAAAGAAAATCGCCTTTTGGGACTCGATGGCAA
>JBGSKP010000715.1:0-2338 GCA_041741175.1 Thiocapsa sp.
CGAGGATGTTGATGCGCTCGGCGCAGGTGGCACGGGCAAGGTCGGCCTCTAACTGGGAGATGCGTGAAACCCGGAGCCCGGTGGACGGATAGATCTCGTAACGGGTGATGGTGGGGCCGCGGGTGATATCGCCGGGGGTGACGTCGATGCCGAATGCCTTGAGCGTCTCGATGATGACCCGCTGGGTGGAAAGAAGTTCATCGCGGTTTGCCTCGGGGGCTTCCTCGTCCTCGACGGCATCCAGCAGGTCGAAGCCGGGAAGCTCGTAGTTTTCGAAACCCGTGACTGATAGAAACTGATGGCCGGGTTTCTTGCGCTCGAAGGGTTTGGTGCCGGGTTCCATCGGCTCACTGGAACGGCGCTGGGAGGCATCGATGATCTGGGGAGTTGGTGTTTCGCGCAGCGGGAGAAGTGTTTGCGGATCCTCGTCTTCCTCCTGTTTCGCGACGGCGGCCTTGGAGTTCTCGCGTTCCTTGCGTCGCTGTTCGCGCTGGCGTTCGCGTTCGGCGAGGATTTCCGCTTCGCGGGCGGCAGCCTTTCCGGCCTCGCTGCGGCTTTCCCGCCAATCCTCGAATTTCATCCGGCACAGGCGCCAGCAGGCCTTGGTGAAACTGACCGGCTGATGGCCTGTTAGAAGGATGCCCGCGACGATGTATGCCGCCCCGGTGACGATCAGGGTGCCGGCCTGGCCGATGAGGTTCATGAGCACAAAACCGCCCAGCCCATTGCCGATCACTCCGCCGGGACTGTTCAGATTGCAGTTGGCGGCCCAATCGGTGAAAAAATAATTCGCGGCGTGCAGCCAGGCGGCAGCAGCGAACAGGAGGATGCTGAAGCCCGCGACCGCTCGCGGCCAGATGCGCCCGTCGAAGGCCAGTTTCACCACCCCGAACCAAATGAATCCGACAGGAATCAGACAGGCCGCAGCACCAAACAGGAGGATCTGGAGAAACCCGAGGATTCCTCCCACCGGGCCGATGAGATTTTCTCCAGCCGCGCCCGATTTCCCGGAGAAAGCCTCCAGCAATCCCCACTTCGGGAGGTCGGCGGGGCTGTATTTGATCAGCGAGAGCAGCAGGAGCAGGCCGCCGGTGATCCAGAGGATTCCGGTGATTTCGTTGGTCCATCGCGAGGGCGTTTCGACTTCTCCCCGCTTTTTGTTGTCCTTGCTGGCCATGCGTAGTGCTGCGGCCACAGCATCCCCCGAGATCCGCCCGGGGGCAAGATTGTTTTCCATGACCGGAAAATCAGGGATTCTTGAGTAATTGATCTGGATGCTGGATCCAAGGAGCTTGCGACGTTTTCTTCCTGTGATGAAAACAATTCTCCCGATTGTTCTCGGTCTAGCGACCACCCTCTCCGGCGCTCCCGTTTCCGCCGATCCTCATGCCGGTGAATCCCCCACCCAACGCGACGCCCGCATGGCCTGGTGGCGCGAGGCGAAGTTCGGCATGTTCATCCACTGGGGCATCTATGCGGTTCCAGCCGGCACGTACGATGGCAAACAGGTCAAAGGCATTGGCGAGTGGATCATGCTTCGGGGGAAAATCCCGGTTGCCGATTACCGTACCTATTCGAAGGATTTCCCCGCCACAGGCTTCGAGGGCCGCGACTGGGAGACTTGCATGACCATGAACGGCACTTGGGGTTTTCCCAATCTTACTTTGGCTTCGAGGTTGAGAAGTCCGTGAAAACCGCGCCGACGCCGGCCGATTCCGCTGTCCCGGAAAAAACCAGCACCCGGTAACAGAGCCGGAGTTTTCCGCCTTTGGCGATACGGGTGTCCTTGCCATCGGCTGGCCAGAACATCGGTGTGGCTGAGAGAAATCCGTAATCGCGTGTGAACCACGGCGAAGGATAGCCTGGGTTCTGCGGGTGCTGGAGGATGGCGAGGCCTTCGGTGGTCTTGCCATCGCGGGCACCAAAACACGCAAGCCATGGCGATGGCTTGCCGAAGGTTCCTTTTTCGCCCCTGTCTCCAGCCGCGTTGACCATCGTGCCGCCATGCAACGGTGTCAGGTCAGGGTCCATCCGTGCGCTGAACAGCGAATGATTGGTTTTGCGAATGACCACCTCTTCAAGCGCCTCCAGCGTGATGTCGAAATCGATCTGCCGCAACTTCGGCGACGGCGCGGTGATCACGATGCGGCGGGTGTCGCGCAAGGGCTGCGGCGCATCGGGTCGGGTCCAATCGCATGCGTCGCGGATGATGATTTCATTTCCTGCTGCGGAATCGAGCACGGGGCCTTTGGTAACGATCCGCCCGCGATCCATCAGGTCCTGCCAGTAGTTGCCGCCGTTGACCATGTCGCAACCGAAGAACAACGAGCTGTGATGC
>JBGSKP010000716.1:0-1685 GCA_041741175.1 Thiocapsa sp.
ATCGCATCTTCGACGCGAGCCTTCTTCTCCTTCATCTCGACCTCGGTCGCCGCGCCGACGCTGATCACGGCCACGCCGCCGACCAGCTTCGCGAGCCGCTCCTGCAGCTTCTCGCGATCGTACTCCGAGGTCGAGTCCTCGATCTCGACGCGGAGCGACTTCACGCGTGCTTCGATCGCTGCCTTGCCACCGGTGAGCGCAGCGAGGTCTTGCAGCATCGCCTTGCGCCGATCGCCGAAGCCCGGCGCCTTGATCGCGCAGACCTGGATCGTGCCCCGGAGCTTGTTGACCACCAGGGTTGCCAGCGCCTCGCCCTCGACGTCCTCCGCGACGATCAGCAGCGGTTTGCCTTCCTTCGCGACCTGCTCGAGCAGCGGCAACAGCTCCTTCATGTTTGCGAGGCGGGTCTCGTGGATCAGCACGTAGGCGTCCACGAGCACGGCCTCCATTCGTTCCGGGTCGCTCACGAAGTACGGCGACAGATACCCGCGGTCCAGCTGCATGCCCTCCACGACCTCGAGGGTCGTCTCCATGGTCTTGGACTCCTCGACGGTGATCACGCCCTCCTTGCCGACCTTCGCCATGGCCTCGGCGATCATCGTGCCGATCGTCTCGTCCCCATTCGCGCTGATCATCCCGACCTGTGAGATCTCGCTCTTCCCTTTCGTCGGCACGGACAGCTTCTTCAGCTCCGCGACCACGGCGACCACGGCGGCGTCGATCCCGCGTTTGATGTCCATCGGATTCGCGGCCGCGGTGACGAGCTTCAAGCCCTCGATGTAGATCGCCTGCGCGAGCACCGTGGCTGTCGTGGTGCCATCGCCGGCGAGGTCAGACGTCTTCGATGCGACCTCCTTCACCATCTGAGCGCCCATGTTCTCGAACCGGTCGGCGAGCTCGATCTCCTTCGCGACCGTCACTCCGTCCTTGGTGATCGTGGGGGCGCCCCACGACTTCTCGATGACGACGTTCCGGCCGCGAGGCCCGAGCGTGACCTTGACCGCGTTGGCGAGGATATTGAGCCCGTTCGCGATGCTGTCGCGGGCGGCGATGTCGAACACGATCTCTTTGGCTGCCATGGTTGCACCTAGCTTTCGAGAATGGCGAGGACGTCGTCTTCGCCGAGGATGATGTGGTCGTGGCCGTCGAGCTTCACTTCGGAGCCGGCGTACTTGCCGATCAGGATCCGGTCGCCCGGCTTTACGGTCAGCGCCTGGGTCGTGCCGTTGTCCAGGCGCTTGCCGGTCCCGACGGCGACGACGGTCGCCTCGAGCGGCTTCTCCTTGGCGTTGTCGGGAATGAACAAGCCGCCAGAGGTCTTCGCCACCTCGGCGACTCGTTTGGCCAGTACACGATCATGGAGCGGTCGTACGTTCATATGAGTCCTCGCGACTTCGTGGTTGTCGCGCCAAAAGCTGGAGCGAGTCCGCAGTCAGCAGTCCAGGGTGCAACGACCGTGCACTGCGTCGAGCGGATGGGCCGAGAGACGACGGCACGTCGGGTGCACACCGACGGATCTCATGACGCATGACGTTCAACGGCGACCACCGGAGCTGGAATGACCGCTGTCGAGCGCAATCTCCCCGAGGGGAGCGCAAGATTTTCGCGGTTACCGGTGACCACCGATCTGGGTTCGACGCTCCCTCGATCGTCTCGGGTGCCGATGAACCATCGCGAGGGCCACC
>JBGSKP010000717.1:0-1671 GCA_041741175.1 Thiocapsa sp.
TGCAATTGGGAAAATCACATAAAATTCATTTGCGTTTGCCAACGGCAGAAGCAGGTTTCACTGTAAGTGTGGGAAAAGAAACTTTTGCTAAAACAGGAACAGGCGAAAATCAGCGGATCACCCTAAAGGGAACCAATTGGAGTCAAATGATGGATTATGCCAAGGCCATTGAAGGATTGAGACCACCAGAAGTGTACAAGGGAAAGGGAGTAATTATTCGTACAGAGAAAAATCTAAAGAAGGTGGCAGCTTTCCGTAAGGAAGGTAAGAAGAAGAATTCTTTAGTTTTTTTTATCCTATTATCCTTTCTGATGGCAGGGGCTGCCTAAAGATTGGGGGTGCAAAAAAAGAAAAAAATATAAATAATACAAAAATGGAAACCCAAAAGTTGTTGGAAATGTTGCTAAAGATTAATGCTCATCAAGGACATATTTCCTCTGAAACGCATCCTTCCATGAAAAAGTATATTTGGGGAGTACGTAATGGTAAAGATATCATTAATCTTCAATATACAGTGAGAAATCTACTTGTGGCAGTGGATCTTGTCCAAAGGGTTTATGCGGAAGGGGGAAGAGTGCTTTACTATATGAAGGATAAGAATCTAATGAAGTTGTTGGAACCGGTGCTAAAAGAAAAATATGCTGAGAAGTTGGGATCGCAATTGGTATTCATCAGCGGTTCCTGGAAAGCAGGACTGCTGACCCAATTGGGATCAGAAAAAAATACATCAATTGTCCATCCTAAATCGGCACATCTAAAAGAAAAAGGTAATTATTCCTTGGAATTGACAGCTCCTGATCTTTTGGTGTCTTTCTCAGGACTTCAAATGAATGATCTTTGGCGAGAAGCTGGTATCAAAAATATCCCCACCATTGGTCTATTGGATACTAATGCTAGTGCAGAAAAAGTCAATTATCCTATTCCAGTAAATGATGATAATTATAAATGTCTCTTCTTCCTTGCACTTCTTCTTTTGCCTCTGGACTTGTTATTTGTAAAAAAAAAAAAATAAATTTTCGCAAAAAAAAAGAAAAAAAAGAATTTTAATGAAGTATATTTCCAGGTTTAAACCCAAAAACACTCGTTCCTTTAAGGTTAAAGAAAATGTGCGGGCTAGAGCTTCATTGGAAAAAGCAGCACTGATGAAAAAAAAATTGAAATGGGGATTCCTTTCAAAGAAATTCCCGCAAATCTTTACCTTGTCTAAAAGCTTGGAGGAACGACGTATTGGTTCCAGCCCATTGACACCTTCTTCCATGGAGCGTCTAGGAAGGAGTTTTGCCATTAGCTGGGAAAGTAAACAGGCTTTGAAGGATCACTTTTTGGTTAAAAGAGAAAATCAGTGGAAAAGCTATGGGAGAAAGGCAAAAAATGGTGCATGGAAGAGAAGTATTCCCTTGAATCCTAAAACTAGTACCCTTCCTCAAGAAAAACTTAAATTCCTAAGTATTTGGGAATCTCGTTTGGATACTTGTCTTTGGAAATCGCATTTGCTACCCTCTATTCTTAGCGCTCGACAATGGATTTTGCATGGCTTTGTTTTGGTGAATGGTAAAAAAGTGAATAAAAGTTCTTATATTCTCAAAAAGGGTGATCTAGTAACCTTTTTGAAACAACAGTCGACAGTTTGGAGAAAAACTTATGAAGACACACTATTTTTCCAAAAAACCC
>JBGSKP010000718.1:0-1507 GCA_041741175.1 Thiocapsa sp.
CTCGACGGCGGCCAAGGCCATAGGCACGTGCCAGTGGTCGGGCGTGGAGATCATTACGGCGTCCACGTCTTTGCGCGCGAGAATCTCGCGGAAGTCCTTCACGGCCGCGCAGCCCTTGAATCCGCCCGAGGGCCGCCTCTCGGAGTAAGCCTTTTCCACCGCCTGCCGGGCCTGGTCCAAGCGCCAGGCGTCCACGTCGCAAACGGCCACCACCTGGCAATCGTTGGATTCCAGGAAGGGTTTGAGGTTCTGGTCCTTCACCTGGCGGCCGATGCCGATCATGCCGATGTTGATCTTCCTGCCAGGGGCGGCGTTTCCCAGCAGGCGGCTTGGCAGGATGAGCGGACCCACGGCTGCGGCGGTGGCAAAAAGACCCGTGCTTCTGAGGAAATGGCGGCGTGAGATGGCGGATTTCATGGGTTTTATGTTGAATGGAGTGAAAAATCGAGCTCTTCCGCCAGTTCCGTCGCGTCGATCACCCGGTCCACGCTGGATTTCCGCGGGTAATAATACGCCAGGTATTCGTCCTGAACGAACGGAGCGACTGGCACACGGTCGGCAAGCTGACCTCGAAGGGTCGTGAGCAAGCGTTCACGGGGTGTCATGATCGTGTGGTTTGTTGCGAATGCCCGGGGACCCGGAAAATTGGAGCCGCCGACCTTCAATCGACGACTCCTTGATTCCAAAGAAAACCCATTAACTTTGGAAAATCCTTAATGCGAGGAGCGATCGCTCTCATTTGTTAGAATCGCAGGTTTCATCTTCTTCCATGATTCGATGGCAAGCGTCAGTTTCTGTGTATCCTCGCCCGCGACCGCAAAAAACTGATGGCCGATCGGTCCGCGATAGCCGCTGTCACGAATCAGACGGAGGAAGGCGTTGGTATCGAAAGTGCCGGACCCGAGAGGCAGTGTGTCCCAGACTTTCGGTCCTTTGCCGGGGATGGGCGAAGCTCCGTTGATCGAGACCAGGTTGAGATATGGCCCGGCGGTTTTGACCACCTCGGCGAGGCGCTCGCTGTTGCCTGCGAAGAGTTCGTGGCAGAGGTTGACGGTGACGCCGACGTTGGGGAGATCGACCACCTTGGCGACGCGCACGGCGTCCTCGGCGGTGGCCACATAAAAGCCGGCGTGCGGATAGAGCGAAACCTTGAGGCCGGATTCGGCGGCTTGGGTGGCGATCTCGCGAACGACTCCGGCGGCCTCCGGGTCCTGCTTGCCGCGCTTTCCATCACGCAAGGTCATCCAGATGATGGTTTGGCTGCCTTTGAGCATGCGGATCATCTCCTTGATGCCCGGGTCATAGGACTTTCCGGGTTGATCCACGAAGGTATAAATGTAAACCGCGTGAATCGGCACGCCAGCAGCACGGCAGGCGGAAAGTTTGGCGGCAAAGTCCTTTGGATTGGTATAATTATAGTGAATCCCGTCATAGCCGAGTTTTTTGACGGTTTCCGCCTGCACCGCTGGCTACCATTTTCCGCGGCCCACTCCGTTGTCGAAAGCGA
>JBGSKP010000719.1:0-1671 GCA_041741175.1 Thiocapsa sp.
CATACATCCATTAAACGCATCGTTGCGATGGCTCTGCTGAAGAGCCCAGCCGGTGTTAGGGTCGAGCCCGGGCGGCATCGATCCAGCAGGCACGGACTGAGCTGCCGCGACTTTGCACTGCGACTGGTCCGCGTAAAATTCTGGCAAGCCTTACGGAACGAGTCCAGTCTCAAGGTTGGACTTTGACCTGACCTTCAGGCCGCTGCCCGCTTCTCCTGCGCCCCCACGCCCGCTGCGTACGCAGCGGGCGTGATCTGCCCGAGCGCCCCATGAGGCCGCTCCTCGTTGTACTCCTGACGCCATCGCTCGACGACGAGCCGCGCTTCCCGAACCGAGACGAAGAGCCATCGGTTCAAGCAGCTGTCGCGGAACACGCCGTTGAACGATTCGTTGTGCCCGTTCTGCCAGGGACTCCCCGGCTCGATGAACTTCGTGGCGATCCCTCGCGCCGTGATCCAGTCCTGGACCCGATCGCATACGAGCTCTGGACCGTTGTCGCTCTTGATCACGCCGGGAATGCCGCGGATCTCCACCAGCTGCTCGAGGACGCGGACCACGTCGTTCGAGTTCAAGAACCGAGCCGTCTCGATCCAGATCGATTCCCGCGTGTACTCGTCGATGACCGTCAGGAACCGAAGTCGTCGTCCGTCAGCCGTCTGGTCCGCCACGAAGTCGTAGCTCCAGACGTGATTCGGGTAGAGCGCCCGATCGACCGTCGTCGTGCTCTTGCCGGGCCGACGTCGCTTCCGAGGCTTTCGAGCCACCTGGAGGCCTTCCCGCTTTCGGAGCAGGCGAAGCCGATCCCGACCGATTGCTGTCCCCTCGGTCCGCAGGATCCCATGGATCTTGCGGTAGCCCCATCGCGGATATCGCTCGGAGAGCTCATGGACGCGGCGAACGAGTCGAGCTTCCTCGATCCGGCCTGACGGACGACGCTTCGTGCTGCGAGAGATCCCCGCGACCTGGCAGGCTCTCCGCTCGGAGATGCCGTGCCCGGTCTCGAGGTAATCCGCTGCGCGTCGTCGCTCCGCCAGGCTCACCATTTTTTTGAGTTCAGGTCCTTGAGCATTCTGATGTCGAGAGCCTGCTCAGCGACCATCCGCTTGAGTTGAGCGTTCTCCTGCTCAAGCTCTCGAAGCCGCTTCGCATCGGAGACGTCCATCCCGCCGAACTTGGTTCGCCAGCGGTAAAAGGTCGTCTCCGTGATGTTGTTCCGTTTGCAGGCCTCCCGGATGCTTCCGGTCTGCTCCGCCTCGTTCAGGATCCCGATGATCTGCTCTTCCGTGAATCGCTTGCCCTTCATCTCGTCTCCGATCGCCTCGGTTGCCCGAAGCTAACTCAGAGACTGGAACCATTATCGCGGGGCCGGCCACAGCCGTCGATGAGCGTCTCGCTGACTACTGGCAAGGCTGTCACGTCCCTGGTTGCTCTTCGCCGAGGTACAGGTTCGATCCCTGCTGCAAGCACCATGTCGAGTCCCGCCGCACTAACGGCCACCCGACCCTCAAGGCCCCCAGAGCCCCTGTGCGCCTCAGGACCATCCAAGCCACACAGGTCGCATTGGTCCCGTTCATGGCCTCAGCGCCCCTCCTAGCGTGGCTGGGACACCTTCAAGGGCGTCTCTCAGAGTGGGCTATCAAGCTCCCCAGAGAACATGATCGCCGCGTCGCT
>JBGSKP010000720.1:0-2178 GCA_041741175.1 Thiocapsa sp.
GTCCTTGAATTCGCGAGCATGCAGGTCTGTCATCACCTCGTTCCACAGCACGCCGGTCTTCATGACGTTGCGCTTCTCCATCGAAGTGACCTTGTTGCGGCGCTGGCGCGCCAGCTCGAAGGCGACACGCCCGATCCGTTCGATCTCGTAGGTGTCGTAGACCTGGGTATCGACCGCGCGCTTCTGACCGTTGCCGAGATCGGTGATGGTCTTGGGCTCACCGAAATAGACCCCGCCAGTCAGCTCACGCAGGATCATGATGTCGAGGCCTTCGACCAGTTCGCGCTTGAGCGACGACGCATCGGCCAGCGCCGGATAGGTCACCGCGGGGCGAAGGTTCGCGTAAAGGCCGAGATCCTTGCGCAGGCGCAGCAGCCCCGCTTCGGGGCGCACCTCGTAAGGCACCTTGTCCCATTGCGGGCCGCCGACCGCGCCGAAGATCACAGCGTCGCAGGCTTCGGCCTTCGCCATGGTCTCATCGGTGATCGAGACCTTATGGGCGTCATAGCAGGAGCCACCGACGAGGCCCTCCTCATAAGAGAATTTCGCAATCCCCTTCGTGTTGAATAGATCGATCAGCTTTTTGACCTCGGCCATGACCTCAGGGCCGATGCCGTCGCCGGGAAGCAGAAGGAGATTGTAGCTGGCCATGAAAAGCGCCTCGCAAGAAAAGAACCGGCGGAGTGCTAATCGCCTGGCGCGAAAATGACAAGCTGCACCGCAATTTTCGAACTACCGGGCTCTCTGGCGCGACCAAGCCTCATATGGAGGCTGCGATGCAAAGATTCATTCCGGCTCTGAAGATCGTCCTGATGGTGTGCGTTGTCTTTCTCGCGGCCGTGACCGTCCTCGGTCTCGTATTCGGCGTGGAGAAGCCGTTTTGGGCGGCGATGCCGATTTTCTTCGGACTTTTTGCCTTCCACGCGCTCTCGACCTGGACGTGGTCGACGCCGGATTGTCCGACCTGCGGAACAAAGCAGCCGGCGCGGCGCAAGCCGACCTCGCTGCGACAACTCATGTGGGGCGGCTGGACCTGCGCCAGTTGTGGGACCGAAATCGACCGGCACGGCAAGGCCATCGATCAGGCGGTTGGCTGACGGCCTCGACACATGGGGAGTGGACGATGTCTCGCTTCGCCATTCTGCTCGCCCCTGCGATGACCGCGGCCTTCGCGGCGCGCGACGCCTGACCGAGCCGGCGCCTTTCAATGTGTATTCGGAGATGCTGTCGGGCGCGCTCGTCATCGTCTCTCTCGCGAGAGCAGTGCTGAGAAGGAGCGCCTGACAAGCGGGAAGACGATGCCGGTTACGCCACCGGCATAAACATCGCAAACGGTTCGTCCAGCGTGCGCTTCAGACATGACTGATACCGTCCGTGCAGCGCGTGGTCGCCGGCGATGCGTCCAAATCCGGCGTGCGGCACCGAGGCGATCGGCACGAATGCGATAGGCGCCGCGATCGGCGTGAGTTGCGAACCGCGTCCGGCCAGCAGTGTCGTGAGAATGCCGTGCATCTCGCCGGTGATGGTCGGCCGCGACACCGTGATCAGCCGATATTGGCCATGCCGGTTGGTGACGAGATAGATGTGGCCGGACTGGTTCGGCACCGCGACGCTGCCATATTGCGTGAAGTCCGAATCCGACCGCTCCGACTCGCGAAAGATCAGACTCGAATGCTCATCGTCCCAGACGATGTCTGTACGATATGCATAGATCGCGCCCTGCTCACCGAATGACGGGCGCAGCGTAAGATAGGTCCCCTCGATCCACATCACCGACCGACGCGCATAGGCCCCGAGATCGTCCGGCGCAATCCCATTCGCGCTGACATCCGCGACGTGATCGCTGCCGCCATTGCGCAGCATCACACCCAGCGCCTGTTCTAACCGTATTGTCGTCGCAAGCGTGAAAGGTCGACGGCCGGACAGCGCCTTTTCGAGTGTGGAGATACTGATCCGCGCTCGCTCGGCGAGCTGCTGGCGGGACATCCGCTGACGCGCGATTTCCTCGCGGATCGTGGTGGAAACCTTCCGGCTTTGCTCCGACGTCAATTGCTTCTCGGACACCAGCATCATCACCCCCACGCCGTCCTTTTCCTCACAGAACCGGACAGACCATCACGTCGCCTCACGTCCGGACGTCTCGGTGCAAAACAATCGCGAATATGATGCTCGAACATC
>JBGSKP010000721.1:0-2503 GCA_041741175.1 Thiocapsa sp.
TGTAGGCTGGAAGCCAGGGGACGGCAGCCATCACGTCAAGTTCACCGTCTTCCAGGACAGCCAGCAGATGCAGTGAAGCCTGTGCCTTGACAGCCATTGCCTGGGCCGCTTTCATAACCTGCTCACCTTCTGCTGCATGCGAATAATTTTGTGCATTCTGCGTTTAAAAAAAAGATCCAGGCGCAGTCCTACCACAATTTTCCTGATCTGCCCGTCTCCATATTCATTCCACTCCTTATGTGGGTACCGTGCTGTATGAAAGGTTCTGCAACGATCGTGCCTTCATATAAAATCCGCCGCACACGCTTGAGCGTCTGCAGCGACAGAGATATTTGCCTTGTTGAACATGAGCATGATTGATGATTTCACGCTGACATCCTCAAAAATTCACTCAGCTTTCAAATTTTGACGAGCCTGGTTAAGAAAATTATAAGTCCCATCAGGCTGCAAACTCCGGCATAGGCGAGGCAGGGTTTCCATAGAATGCGCAGCATGTCCCGTTCTGCATTTTTCAAGCCCACAGTCGCCTGCACGGCTGCTAGATTCTGCAGGGCTATCATATTACCCGCGCCGGCGCCCAGCAAATGTAGACTGAGAACCAAGGACACAGGGACTTGCAGAGTCTGACTGAAATGTACCATCAGCCCTCCAAAAAGAAGATTCGCCACGGTTGCACTGCCAGAGACAAAGGCGCCGGCCACACCCACAAAGGGCGCCAGAACCACGAGCATATAACGCGATAGATCTTGCGCCTCACCTGCGCTGCCAGTGAGCCAGGCAGAAGGATCCAAAAAAATCATCATATACTGGGCAAGAGCAGCCATAAAAAAGATCGCCAGAAAAACTGGCGGCAGGCGCTTGGAGGCCTGCCAGAGGGCTGGAGATAAAGGCACGAAACGAAAGCTTGGGGTGGCGAGTTTCAGGCCAATCATCACAAGGAAAAAGACGAGGCCCGGTTGAAATACAGCAATGCCAATCTTTTGATCCTGGATTTCAAAGAAAAGCTTTGAGGACCCAAGGCTGACCTTGCCAAGGAGAAGCCCAAGACAGAGCAGAAGATAAGGGTAAAAAGTTTTAATAAGGTCCCAGCTGTGTCCAGCAGGCCTTTGTTCAGCGTTCGGAGTCAAACGGTTCTGCCGCAGAAAATAGAGCTTGATCACCGCGAGAAAAAGCAGAAGACCCAGCAGTGAACCAAGCAGCGAGGGGAATTCTGGACCCAAAAACGACAGACCAAACGCTGGGATCGTAAAGCAGAAGGCAGCCATCACAGTCAAGAGCAAGCGACCGGAAACGCTCGAGGATTTTGGCGAGACCAAAAGCATGAGAGTCAAAGGCGGGACGAGACCAGCCACCAGATTGAGGCCTGCGGTCAACTGAGGTAGACCTTCCGTAGGCCAGGCTTCAAACCCGATTCGTATCGGCGTTCCCACGGCTCCAAAAGGAACCGCTGTGCTATCCCCGATCAAGGGTAGCGTTGCGGCTATAAGAGGTGGATAGCCGAGGGAAAGCAGCAGCGGAGCTATGATCGCAGCAGGCGCTCCAAATCCCGCAGCGCCTTCGATAAAGCCACAAAAGAGCCAGGCCAGAAGCAGAGCCAGAAAAAGTGTATTGCCGGCCGTCAATCGCTGCAGGATTTCCTTGATTTTAAGGGTCATGCCGCTGCTTTGCATGAATTCAAGAAAGCTGATGGCGCCCAGCAGAATAAGGCCGATATCGCAGGACACCAGTAGGGCGCGGATCAATGGAACAGGAAGAAGTTCCACGCTGACTCCAGGCGTCAGGAGCCAAAGAACTGTGGCCAGGAGAAAGGCAATAAGTCCGGCCATCCAGAGTCGCATACGAAAGATGATGACCAATAGGACCAGACATAAAAACGGCAGAGTGAAGGCCAAAAATCCCATGACTTCTCCTCGCAAAGCTCACTCAAAGACCAATGAGCGAAGCAGGGTCATTGCTACCAGAGTGATGACCAGAGTTCCCAGAATATTGAGATACATTCCCGCGCGCATCATGTCCCCAATTTTTATGGAACCGCCCGCATAGATCACCGCATTGGGTGGGGTGGCAACCGGCAGCATGAAGGCGAAGCTCGCTGCCAGGACCGCTGGTGCGGCCAGCACGAGAGCGGGCTGCGACACGGTCTCAGCTAGCGCTAAAATAATAGGCAGAAAAGCAGCAGCCGTGGCTGTGTTGCTCGTGACCTCGGTGAGACATATGATCAGGAAGGTTACCACCAGAACCAGAACGATCAAGGGTAGATCCGTGGCCATTTGCAGGAGCGAGCCGATGCTATGGGAAAGCCCTGTGCTTTGAATCGCCTCGGCCAGGCTCAGTCCGCCGCCGAAGAGCAGAAGGATACCCCAGGGCAACTGCTTTGTGGCTTCCCAGTCCAAAAGACACTGGCGTTTCTTCCAATCCACCGGTAGACCAAAAAGTAGCAAGGCGGCAAGCATAGGCGCGATGATAAAACTATTGTTGGCAAGCATGCGCCCAAGGTATGTGG
>JBGSKP010000722.1:0-2397 GCA_041741175.1 Thiocapsa sp.
GTGATCGTCAAGGGCGTGCTCACACCGGAGAACGCCAGGGAGTGCGTCGCGCACGGCGCCTCGGCGATCCAGGTCTCCAACCACGGCGGAAGGCAACTCGACGGCGTGCCCGGCTCGTTCGCGGCCCTGCGCGGCATCGTCGAAGCCGTGGGCGACGATGTTCCTGTCTACATGGACGGCGGCGTGCGGCGAGGCACGCACGTATTTAAGGCACTGGCGATGGGCGCCTCGGCCGTCGCCATCGGAAGGCCGACCCTTTACGGCCTGTCGCTGGGGGGCTGGCAGGGAGTGAAATCGGTGTTCGACACCATCAACTACGAGTTACAGCTCACGATGAAACTGGCCGGGTGCGCCCGCATCGAGGACATCACGAGGAATTTTGTGACCTGAGTCCCAATCGGTCTTTGACAATGGACACCGCCACCGCTCAACCTCCCTCCAATCGCCTCATCACCATCCTCACGCTCATCATCCAGGTGTGGCTGGTTGTCGGCCTGATCATCTGCACGACCACGGTCCCACGCCCCTGGCCTTCACCTTTTCCAGTCCGTTCGACACCGAGGGTCGGCCCCACCCGATGGACCCTGACGCGGTCCGCTCCAAGAAGCTCGCCAACTTGAAGCAGTGCGAGTGATTCACGACCCGCCCCGTACTCGCGCCGCAACCTCAACCATGAACACCGCCGCGCCCGCATCGGGGTGCGGCCCTCGCATGCGAGCCTCCGCTTGCAAGGCTGGGTGACTGGTTCAAATCCTTGCGAGAGTCGGCACAGATGATATTGTTGAATTCAGACCATGATTTCACAATCAGTTGAACTCCCGGCCAAGGTCGGCAAGTCCCTTGCCGAGGACGAGAAAGCCCTTCGACGTGTTCGTCGAAGGGCTTGATCTCTCGAAAAGTCGGGGCGACAGGATTCGAACCTGCGGCCTCCTGGTCCCAAACCAGGCGCTCTACCAAGCTGAGCTACGCCCCGTGCGTGGCCGGAGTATAGGGCACGACCTCATGGCAGTCGCATCGCGCTGGTCAAACGCGTTTGATGCGAACCACATCCTGACGGCGCCGCGCATTGGCGCTGCCGCCGAGCAGACCCAAGTCGATGAAGATTGCCAGTATGACCGCCGCGAGGCCGAGTCCGTTGACGTTGCCGCTGCCGTAGTGCCATGCCCACGCGTAGGCCAGCGTGGTCAACGGAAGGAAGAAGAACCCCAGCAGCGGCCAGATGGTCGTCTGGCAAGCCTGGCCGATGTAGTCGCTGAAGATCACCACCAGAATGATGACGAAGCGCGGGAACGACAGGGCGATGCAACCGAGGAGGCATGACATGCCGGGATTGTGCCGCGCCGTTGGAGTTGTGGCAATTGCCGCGTCGAAGTACTGTGTTCAAGAAGGCCATTGGGCACAAGGCCCGGTGCCAATCGCCATGTACCCTTACTTCTGCCCATGATCCTCGCCTCAGACATCTCCGCGTATCTGCCCATCGCCATCCTGCTTGTCATGGCGGTGATTTTCGTCGTTGTGAACCTGCTGGGAACGCACATCCTCGGCCCGCGAGCGCAAGGCGGGGCCAAGGACATGGCCTACGAAAGCGGCATGGACCCGATCGGCACGGCGCGAAAGCGCTTTAACGTGCGGTTTTACATCCTGGCGATGACCTTTCTCGTGTTCGATGTCGAGATCATTTTTCTGTATCCGTGGGCGGTGACGTTCACGAAACTCGAGCCGCAGAGCGCCGAGGCGCAGATGTTTCTCGCCCGCATCATGTTCTTCATCGGCACATCGATTATTGCGTACATCTACGCTTGGCGCAAGGGCGTGTTCAGGTGGGACTGATCGACTGACGATTGGGGATTGACGATTGACGATTGACGAATGGGGGAATGTGAAGGCGCGACGCCATCGGCGGGCAATGCGCCGCCTTCGCCACATGCGTGGTGAACTGCGCAATCGACGATCGTCAATCAGGAATCGTCAATCGAAAAACCCCCAAGGCAGTGGTGGGGACCGCCTCGGGGAATGAGGGAAGAGGAATCGGGTTGTGCGGCGTGTTCGAGGGTTGGAGGAGCGAACTTGAGACGACGCCGAGCGATGATTCCCCTTGTTCGCTGCCAGCGTCATCCATGAGACCGGCGGCGGCAAACGATAACTTCCTGAATGGTTGCGCTTTGTGCGCAAATGACCTAGAAACCAAACCAAGAAACCGAACTCTGAAATGGCGATGGGCCGCGGTGGCTTTGGAGCATGTCCACCCGTTGGTCTCGGCATCGTCGTGCGTGGCGCGCCATGCACTTCGAACATCCAAGAGCGGGGGGGTTGGGTATCACGTGTTCCCTGTTCACCCAACCGTGCAAGTCAATCCATCCACCTGCCGACTGTTGTTCCTCCTGGTTCCATTCCGCG
>JBGSKP010000723.1:0-4245 GCA_041741175.1 Thiocapsa sp.
GTTCGGGCCGCGCTCGGCGGTCGATCTGGTTTTCGCTGAAGTCAACCGCAACGAGATGAAGCGGCATGTCACGCCCGGCTCGAAACGCAAGGGTTACGTCTTTGCAGAGGTCTCGACGCCGGCACGAACGCTGCACTTCGACGTGCTGGTGCATGAGGATGTCTACCCCGCGCGCGAGCCGGAGTTGTTCATCTATGACACCGCCCTGGACGGGGTGGCGAACATCAACGATCCCGGGCGCGACATTGACCGCATGGACATGCTGGAATCCATTCAGGCGCTGGGCGCTGGTCCGTCGCGCTGGCGCAGCGCCGACGTGCCCAATTACGCCGAATTGATTCGCGAAGCCTGCGGCAGGTTGCGTTGGGATGCCCAGTCGTTCCGTGGCTACCGATGCCGCATCGACTATCCGATCTACGGTTCGCAGGTGGCGATGGCGTTCGAGCCGCCCGTGAAGGAATGAGCGTGAGCGCGCAGTCGCCTTGGGTGGATAAACGGTTCAGAAGTTGGGTGTTGATTGGCCTTGGCGCAGCGAAGACACGGAGTGGCCTGTTGAATCGCTTGTGTGGGCGAATTGTCCTGCTGCGATGGAAACGCGAGGCCAGAATGCCGAGACAACGTGCAGAGCAAAGATGCGCGATGTGGCGAATGCGCTTCGCGATTCGGTGTACTCCCTATACTGGCGAATGTTGGACACGCATACCTGAGCCATGCTTCCCGCTGAGAACACAATCGCTAACCGCGTGCAAGTCGTTCGCGCTCTTGAAGATTTCGTCGGAGAGATCCTTGGCTTTCTTGCGCCGATCGATCGCATCTGGCAACCCTCGGATTTGCTGCCCAACCTGAGCGGCGAGGACTGGCGCGAACAATTGGAAGGATTTCGCACGCCGGCGCAGGGAATCTCTGATGCGGTGCTGGTGGTGCTTGTGGGCGACATGGTGACGGAAGAGGCTCTGCCCAACTACGCGGTGTCGTTGAACTTGATTGCTGATGATGTGCATGGCGATTCGGAGCGCCCTTGGGCGAAGTGGCTGCGCGGATGGACGGCTGAAGAGAATCGTCACGGCGACCTGCTCAATGCGTACCTGCGCCTGACCGGCCGTGTGGACATGCATGCTGTTGAGTTGACTGTGCACCGATTGCTGGCTGGCGGCTTCAATCCGCGCGTCAACGGTGACCCGTATCGCGGACTGGTGTACACATCGTTTCAGGAACGTGCGACAAAAATCTCGCACGCCAACGTCGGCAAACTTGTCGAGGCGGAAGGCGATGCCAACCTCGCGGCGATCTGCCAGCGCATCGCAGGCGACGAATCTCGACACGAGACCTTCTATACGCGAGCCATGGGCGCGGTGATGGAGATTGACCCCGAGGGCGGGCTGCAGTGCTTCCGCGACATGCTGCGCACCACCATTGCGATGCCCGGCCGCGAAATGTCCGATGGCAAGGACCCCGACCTCTTCGAACACTTCTCTCTGGTGGCCCAACGGCTGGGTGTTTACACGGTGCAGGACTACGCGGCCATCATCGCGCATCTGGTGGCCACTTGGAATGTCGCTGGGCAAAAGGTGAGCGGCAAGGCGGCGAAAGCCCAGGAGTATCTGTGCCAACAGGCGGAACGCATCGCGGGATTCGGCGAGGAAGTGGCGGAAAAACTTGCCGCACATCCTGCGGTGCCGTTCAGTTGGATTCATGATCGCTGCACATGATTGCTGGCGGCGCGCAAGGGAGTTGGTGGGCATCGACACTGGTGGTAGGCTGGCGCCTGCTGCGACAAATCAGACCTCGCGATGATCGCCGGGGTTGACCCGCCGCAACACATTCCATCTTATTCCACAAGGACACATTCATGTCATTACGATCTCTCCTCCCTGCGATCGGAGGCACGGCTGTGCTGTGGATGTTGCTGCTGCCGTCGGGATGTCATTCGAAGCCGAAGTCCGCCGAGGTGCCGACCATGACCATCATGACCGTCACGGGCACGGTGGCGTATCGCTTGCGCATCGCGCTGCCGCCCGATGCAGAGGTGCACGTGCGACTTGAAGATGTGTCGCGTGCGGATGAACCAGCCATCGTGGTGGCGGAGAAGCGCATCGCCAGCGAGGGTCAACAGGTGCCGATCGCGTTCACGCTCCCATACGATGCAAGCAGGATCATCGCCAGCCACACGTACGTGGTGCGCGCGACGATTTCTTCAGGAGGCCGATTGCTCTTCACCACCACGCAGGCGTACCCGGTGCTGACCAACGGAGCCGGTCACGACGTGCAGATCCTGGTTGAGCAGGTGCAGGCACGCAGCGGCGACGACATCGAGAACACCAAGTGGCGACTGGTGGAACTCAACGGTGAGCCGTCGCTTCCCAGCGATGGGCGCAATCAGGCGGGCATCTCGTTCGTCTCGCGCGACCACACCATCGCCGCCAACACCGGCGTCAACGGCATGGGCGGCGAGTACGCGATCAACGGCGATGCGCTCACGATCAAGCCCGGCATGATGACGATGATGGCTGGCCCGCCGCCGATGATGCGGCAGGAGCAGGTGTTCATCGCGGCGCTGTCAAGCGTGACTGGCTATCGCCTCAATGGCGAAACGCTAGAGTTGCTGGACAACAGCCATGTGTTGATGCGCTTCGTCGCAGTGAGCGACAGGTGATCGATGACGAGCAAGGCCGAAGGCGCTGCTTGGTCGTTGCACGGAGATTCTGAATTCACGATACGCTTCGGGATTGGGGTGCCAGTACGGAGACACGATTGCAGCGTGCGCAGTCGTCTTATCAACCGCAACTGATAGGTGCCCCAGAAAGGCGAATCCCTGTGATCACATGTCCCAAGTTGGCCGTGCTGTTGGCATTGGTTGGGTCAGCGAGCGTCATCGGCGTGGTCGGCGGCTGCAGCAAGGGCACGACGCTGGTTCGCGCGCCGAACCTCTACACGGAGACGGATGACCATCCGTTTGGCGATGTGCCTGCTGACCTGCGAACAGCCACCGCGACTGTGCTCTACGCAACCGATCGGGCGGTGAAGATCGACAATGGCATCATGGGATACGGCGTGCAGCGTTCGCGGCTCATTTCATATGGTCTGTGCACGGTCGCGATGGGCAAGCCAGGCACGACATGGGATGAATTGGTTGCCGCGAGCACAAGAAAAGCGTCGAAGGAGAGTCTGCCGAACGGCCCGTTGCCGCTGTCGCTGGCAGGAATCGACGAGCGCGGCACGTTCGCGTCGCTGGGCGGAATGGTGGAGATAGACGGCCACTGGGTTGACGATCCCAAAACGATCGCAGCCGCCACGAGAGCCTCCGAACACCTGCATGGCCTGCTCGCGGAGCAATTGGCCAAGACGCCGCGCAAGGAACTCTTCGTCTTCGTGCACGGCTACAACAATTCGTTCGCATCGGCAGCGTTCCGGGCGGCGCAAATCTGGCACTTCACGGGGCGCGGCGGCGTAGCGATGATGTACTCCTGGCCGGCAGGCAGCACGGGACTGCTGCAGGGCTACACGCGCGACCGCGAGTCGAGTGAGTTCGCTGTGCCGCATTTCCGAATGTTTCTCAAGGCGCTCTCGACCTGCCCGGAGGTGGAGAGGATCAACATCATCGGCCACAGCCGCGGAACCGATGTCGTGATCTCCACCCTGCGCGAACTGCAGATCGGCGCACGTGCGGCTGGAAAAGATGCATGCAAGGAGTACAAGATCGGCCAGGTAATCCTTGCGGCGCCGGACATCGACTTGGATGTGGCCGTTGAAAGGATGAGCCTTGATCGTGTGGGCTTCGTGCCTGAACAGTTGACGATGTACGTGTCGCCGCACGACAAAGCAATCGGCATTGCGACATGGCTGTTCAACAGCGGCAGGCGGCTTGGACGTTTGAACTACGGCGACCTCTCCAGCGAAATGCAGGCAGCCCTAAAGAATCATCCCATTCTCGATGTTGTCGAGGTCCGAGCGAAGTCCGATCGGACCGGGCATGGGTACTTCCTCTCAAGTCCGGCCGCACTTTCCGATGTGATCCTCGTGCTCCGCGACAACGCCAAGCCCGGCGCTGCAAACGGCCGGCCGCTGGTGGATGATCCGGAAGGATTCTGGGAACTCGAAAACGACTACCCGTTTGTGAAGCAACCGAAGCCAGATTCAAAATGATTGGCGCGGCGATCCCGACGAGCGGCTCATCAGACCCGGATGGCACCCGCTCTCGCCCCCAATGCCTGTGCGTACTTCTTCCGCACCGGCTCCACCACTTCC
>JBGSKP010000724.1:0-2318 GCA_041741175.1 Thiocapsa sp.
AGCGTATGGGTGGTCACGCCGGAATTGTAGCCCCAGACTTCCTCTAGAAGGACATCCCGGGTCACCACCTTCTGATCGGCGCGGTAGAGATAACGGATCATCGCCGATTCCTTTTCGGTCAGGCGGATCTTGATTCCCTTCTCGTTGACCAGCAATGTCAACGGCGGAGTAAAAGCAGGCCAGTGTGGCGGAGCAAAAGCAGGCCAGTGGCAGGGCTGTGATGCCGACATGGAAATGGCCCCGATCGGGGCCATTTCCATGTCGGCAGCGTCGTTTTCGATCCGGGATCGATGATCTGGCCTGTGTCGGGATCGACGGCCTGGGTGGCTTGGTTTTGCTCCGCCCCTTGGGGAGCACGACGGCGTGCCGCGGACTGTTTCAGCCGATAGCTGTCACCGTTCATGGTCAGGATGCTGACGTGGTGGGTCAGCCTGTCGAGCAGCGCGCCGGTCAGCCGTTCGGATCCGAGCACCGAGGTCCAGTCTTCAAACGGAAGATTGGATGTCACAATGGTCGAGCCGCGCTCGTAGCGTTGTGAGAAGGTCTCGAACAACAGCTCGGCCCCTGTCGATGACAAAGGGACATAGCCGAGTTCGTCAATGATCAGCAGTTTTGCCGATGCCAGGTCTCGCTGCAGCTTGAGCAATCGTCGCTCGTCGCGGGCCTCCAGGAGCTGACTGACCAACGCGGCTGCAGTCGTGAACATGACGGTGAAGCCCTTTTGGCAGGCAGCAAGGCCCAGGGCGAGCGCGATATGGGTTTTGCCGGTGCCACTATTGCCGAGTGCGATGATGTTGTCGCGCCGCAGGATGTATTCGCAACGGGCAAGCTCCAGGGCGAGCATCTTGTTGAGGCCGGGGATGGCTGTGAAGTCGAAGGTGTCGAAGCTCTTGACCGCCGGGAAGCGGGCAGCGCGGATCCGCCGTTCGACCGTGCGACGCTCCCGGTCAATCAGTTCCAGTTCGATCAGGCGCAATAGATAACGGGGATGGTCGACACCGGTCTCTGCGCATTCCCTTGCCACCTTCTCATACTCACGCAACACCGTCGGCAGCTTCAGTTGCTTGAGGTGATGGGCCAGAAGGATCTGTGGTGTGCCGCTCATGGTGCCGGTCGGCATGGCATTCGTGGTCTTGGTGTCGGTGGCTGTCCGGGTCATGCCGCCAGCCCGGGTACGAGCGCTGCATAGTCCGCCGCCAGCGTCGGCTTCACATCCAGCTTCGGCAGATGTGGATAGGCCGTCAGATCGAGACGGGCGGGACGCCGCTCCATGCGGGCCAGCGCAATCAGCTTGACCGCGTCAAAGCCGGCCGCACCGAGATGGATCGCCTGCGTGACCGCAAAGGTGACCACGTCCTTCGGCATTGCCTCCAGAAGTCGCAGCACCTGGATGAACTCACGCTTGCCCCGGTTGCCCATCCGCGTCTCCAGCAGATGGCGAAGATGCTGGAACACCTCGGGCAGGTCCCACCCCTGCAGGGCGGCAGCCTGATCGAGCGCATTGGGCTTCATCTCGATCAGCGCCAGGTAATGCAGCGGATTGGAGACGAAGACCCCTTCGCCATAGGATCGGGGGTGACGAGCAATCTCCTGGCCGGCACACAGAATGACGACTTCCTCGACAAAGCCCTTCACCACAACATCTTGGAAGCCATAGGCGGTAGGCACCGAGTAGTCGTTGGTGCGATAGCGCACCAACGCCATCGACGAGACGCGACCGGCACGCTTCTCGCAAGGCTCCAGCGGCACGGCAGGCAGACGGCGCAGCGCCGCCGTATCAGCGACCAAGCGATCCCCGATGGTGTCCGTGTGCCGGCCGGCGCGCTCTTTCTGGCGGCCACGACAACGGTCTTCGAGCATCACGTTCAACGCCTCGAAGTTCGCCATCTGCGGGATGGGCACCATGAAGTTGGAACGAGAAAACTTCACCAGACCCTCGACCTTGCCTTTGTCGTTCCCCTTGGCCGGCCGTCCGAACCGGTCCCGGAACAGGTAGTGACTGACAAGCTCGGTGAAGGCACGGGTTCGCTCGCGCTTGCCGTCGCCGCAGATCTTGGCCACCGCGATCTTGAGGTTGTCGTAGAGGATCGAAAGCGGCACGCCGTCGAAGAACGCAAAGGCCGAGACATGCCCATCCAGAAATGCTTCCGTCGTCTCGCGAGGATAGGCCTTTACGAAACACGCATCCGATTGCGGTATGTCCATACAGAAAAAATGTATCTTCTGGCGCACACCCCCGATGATGTCTAAGCAAATAACCCAGAAATTCTATGGACTGATCGACGTGATCCTCTCGGAAGCCGCGGTGTGATGAAATT
>JBGSKP010000725.1:0-1524 GCA_041741175.1 Thiocapsa sp.
GGTGGTGATCGAGTCATTGGACCTTGCCTGCATCTTCGGTCAGATCACGCCGTCCGAACTCGTGGAGAAACTGCGGAAAACCAAAGAGCAAAACCCGGAGCTTTCGAAGGTTCCGGAATTCACCGACTCTCTTGGGGCCACCGAGGGTTTCGGTGCAGCAGACGAAGTTGAGGTCCCCCCCTTTGCCCGCCCTCCGGTCTTCGCCAAGGCTTCTACAGGCACGCCGGTCCGGCCCAGCGGCTGTTTCAGGAGCCTCCCGCCAAAAGCAAATTCCGTAAGCAGCGAGCTCTATCTAACCTATCCGATGATGAATCCCAAGTCCTACATTGGCGACGTCATCTGCCGTCCATCCGGATCCCTCGACGAATTCCCGCAGGAACTCCTCGAGGAATGGAATGTCGGAAAAGAGAACCCGTGGAATGACGACGGGCCGTTCTGAGCGGTCGCAGTAAATACGCACGGCCCTGCGGGCGGGATCTAACGGATCCAACCGGCGGCATGCACTGCGGTCACCTCGAATTGCCGGTGTTTGTAGCTGTCTCCGAGCGGCCGGATCGCCAGCGTGGCCCGCATCGGACCTCCGGCAGTTTGTTTCTTCAACTTCGTGTCCAGGTCCGATCCGCGGGGTGCATAGAAATTCAAGGTGCCATCGAAATCCGGTGTGGTTGCCAGATAGCAGCTCCATTTTTCATCATCCCCAAAGTCATAGACATAAGTAAAACCCTGTTCCACGAAGACCCGCACTTCATCGGCCTCCGCGACCTTGCCGCCGAGCAGTTCATCCCATGTCGCCGAGCCGTGGCGTGCGTAGCACTCGAAATCCACCTTCGGGCCATCGACAGTGAACACCACGCACATCAGGCGGCTTCCCCCGTCTTTTAGACGCACTTGAAAACGTTGGAACGCAAAGTCCACGGTGCTTGCGGCGCCCATTTCATCGATGCCTGCGATTTCTCCGGCCACCCCGGGCCCACTTTGGAAAAACGCCTTCATCATCGCGCCCACACGCTCCGGTTCCCTCACCAGTTTCATCCGCATCTCGTGAGTCGTCGCCTGGGCGAACGCCTCGGCCACCCGGATCGGGATTGCGCCACTCCACTCATCTCCAGGTTTTGACATCGCGGGCTTCGCCTTCACGGCCACCGCCGGTTTCTCCGCGGCATCACCGGATTCACGGGCAGCCGCTTTCTTGCCGGAACACCCCGTCACGGCGCAGCCACCCAGTCCGATGAATGCTGCCGTGATACCTGCGCGCCACCACCGATTTGAGAGCTCGTGTCCGGGTCTCGACGGCGTGTGGCGGGCCGGTCCCTCAGTCGCTGCCAACTGCTCTTCATCACCGTGGGTCATCCGCTGTTTGTAAACGCCTCACGCTTCCGGTAAAGCCCCGGCTTCACCAAAAAACGGGGGGCCAATCGTCATCGAGCTCCCGTATTCTCATTTCCGATCAACCATTTTGGAAAAACTCCGCATATCCTGCTTTTTTTCGGTCGAATTGTCTCGACTAGAGCATCAGGAATTATT
>JBGSKP010000726.1:0-1539 GCA_041741175.1 Thiocapsa sp.
TTTACTCCTGAAAATACACGTAAAGCCGTTAAGATCATTGCCGGAAAATATGAAACTGAATCATCTGGAGGAATTACCTTTGCAACTTTGAAAGAATATGCCGATTGTGGTGTGGACTTTATCTCAGTTGGTGCTCTGACTCATTCGGTAAAAAGTCTCGATATGAGTTTTAAGGCATTGTAAAATTGAGTTGAATTAGTAATTTAAATGCATATCTATAATATAGTCAGGAATATACGATAATTAAAATAATTTAAAAAGAGGGTATTACATCACCCTCTTTTTTATTACAATCAGATAATTTCAAATTGCTTTGCTTCATGTTTTTTTATTAAGAAAATATTTAAAAGAGTACAGTAAGAAGAAATTTTGTAACTTTGAACTTTCAAATACTTAATACTAAATAATAAATAAAATGTTTGACTTAATTATAATCGGCGGAGGACCAGCCGGATACGTTGCTGCTGAAAGAGCAGGACACAAAGGGCTTTCAGTAGTTCTGTTTGAAAAGAAAGCTATGGGCGGTGTATGCCTTAATGAAGGTTGTATTCCGACCAAAACCATGCTTTACAGTGCCAAAATATACGAAAATGCTTTGCACGGAGATAAGTACGGCATTTATGGTGAAAATATACGGTTTGATTTCGGTAAAATTGTTGCCCGCAAAAATAAAGTGGTAAAAAAGTTGGTTGCCGGTGTGGAAAGCAAAATGAAATTGCACCATGTTACCGTGATAAAAGGCGAAGCCATGATTCAGGGACGTAGTCCAAAAGGTGTGGAAATAACTTGTGATGGTGAAACTTATCTTGGAACGAATTTATTGATTTGTACAGGTTCCGAAGCCTTTGTTCCACCCATTCCCGGTTTGGCAGAATCTGGTGATATTATCCTGACCAACCGCGAAATTCTTGAACTCAAAGAACAACCAAAATCATTGGTGGTTATTGGTGGTGGAGTAATTGGGATGGAATTTGCCAGTTTCTACAACAGTCTTGGAACGAAAGTAACTGTTGTGGAAATGCTCCCTGAAATTCTGGGAAATAATGATTTTGAAATTTCAGCCATGTTGCGTGATATTTACAGCAAAAAAGGAATTGTATATAACCTGAATGCTAAAGTAGTTAAAATAGATGGTAACAAAGTTATTTTCGAAAAAGACGGAATAACGGAAACAATTGAAGGCGAAAAGATATTGGTGAGCGTTGGTCGCCGTCCCATTACCAAAGGTTTCGGATTGGAAAATCTGAACGTAGAATTATTCAAAGGAGGTATCAAAACTGACGAAAAAATGTGCACAAATGTGCCGAATGTATTTGCAGCAGGGGATGTTACTGGATTTTCGTTATTGGCACATACTGCCAGTCGCGAAGGCGAGGTGGTTGTGAACAATCTAACCGGAAGAAATGATTTGATGCGCTACAATGCCATTCCGGGTGTGGTTTATACCAACCCGGAAGTTGCCGGAGTTGGTGAAACTGAAGAATCGGCTAAAGCAAAAGGAATAGCTTATAAAATGGCCAAATTACCCATGGCGTATGC
>JBGSKP010000727.1:0-2290 GCA_041741175.1 Thiocapsa sp.
AGCTTTAATGAAATTTGGACATCTTCCCAACATGATGGACTTATTAATCGGAAATTCTGGCGGATCATTGGGTGAAGTTTCAGCTATAGCCTTATTGATTGGTTTTGTTTATTTATTAGTGAAACGTATCATTTCCTGGCACGTTCCTATCAGTATTTTACTAACCGTTTTTGTTTTTACTGGCATCCTTCATTTTGCAAGTCCCGAAACCTATTTCGCTACACCTGTTTATCATTTATTATCGGGAGGATTATTACTTGGAGCAATATTTATGGCAACTGATTACGCAACTTCGCCCATGACTACCCGCGGCATGTTGGTTTACGGTGTTGGGATAGGAATAATAACTGTTGTCATACGGGTTTTCGGAGCTTATCCCGAAGGTGTTTCGTTTGCAATTTTAATAATGAATGCATTCACTCCGCTGATAAATACCTATATTAAACCAAAAAGATTCGGGGAGGCACGGAAATAATGAAAAAATTAGAATCAAATTTTAAAAATATGGTGTTGGCACTTTCATCCATCACTTTATTCGCGGCATTAGCTCTTGGATCGGTATATACGCTAACCAAAGACCCAATTGCTGTATCAAAAATGGCCAAACAACAAAATGCCATTAAAGTTGTGTTACCACCTTCTTACGACCATTTTGATCAAATTCCCATTGAAGTAAATGATGGTGTAGAAATTTTGAAAATATATAAAGCTTACGATAATAGTAACGATTTTGTCGGAGCAGCTGTAGAAACTTCTTCAAATAATGGTTTTAGCGGAAAAATCAGCCTAATGGTTGGTTTCGACAAAACTGGAGCAATTGTAAATTATTCGGTTCTGGAACAAAAGGAAACCCCGGGATTGGGTGCAAAGATGGGAGACTGGTTTAAGACTAATAGTAAAAATCAAAGTATAATCGGTAAAAATCTTGCTACAGCGAATTTATCCGTAAGCAAAGATGGTGGTGAAATTGATGCCATCACTGCAGCTACAATCAGTTCAAGAGCTTTCCTTTTTGCCGTTCGAAATGCTTACTTTGTATATTGTAAAAGTTCAGATATTCTGCAGTGTGATTCGGTAAAAAATGAAATAACTAATCAAAAAGAAGTAAATGAATAATTCGAAACTTAAGATCATTCTTAACGGTCTTGTAAAAGAAAATCCTACTTTCGTTCTGATATTGGGTATGTGTCCGACTTTGGCAACAACTTCGTCGGCAATAAATGGTATGGGAATGGGATTAGCCACTTTGTTTGTATTAGTTGGATCCAATGTGGCTATTGCTATGTTGAAAAATGTAATTCCCGATAAAGTACGTATTCCAGCCTATGTGGTGGTGATTGCAACTTTCGTAAGTATAGTTGAAATGACCATGCAAGCCTATCTTCCGGCCTTGTACGAAAGTTTGGGAATCTTTATTCCACTTATCGTAGTAAACTGTATTGTATTGGGGCGTGCCGAAGCTTTTGCCTCAAAAAACTCCGTATTCGATTCATTCCTGGATGGATTGGGCAGTGGGCTTGGTTTTACCTTTGCATTATCTTTATTAGGTGCTATTCGTGAGTTATTGGGTACCGGAAAGACATTTGGAATGATTGTTTTTCCAGAACATTACGGAATGCTTATTTTCGTACTGGCTCCCGGTGCTTTTATCGCGTTGGGTTATTTAATCGCTGTATTCAATAAGCTAAAAAAAACAAACTAAATGATTGAAGATATATTTTGAAACAAAACAATCTATAATCCAATCAATTATTATTCAATTAACTAATCAACTAAATGCCATGACCTATATTCTAATTTTCATCAGTGCTGTATTTGTAAACAATATCGTATTGTCACAATTCCTTGGAATTTGTCCGTTTTTAGGTGTATCAAAAAAAATTGAAACTGCTTTAGGAATGAGTGGAGCGGTTGCTTTTGTAATGACTATTGCCACCATCTTTACATATATCATTCAAAAATCTGTATTGGATCCATTTCATATCCAATACCTGCAAACCATTACATTTATTTTAATTATTGCCGCTCTAGTGCAATTGGTGGAAATTATCCTGAAAAAGATTTCTCCGGCACTTTATCAGGCTTTGGGTGTATTTTTACCTCTTATCACAACCAATTGCGCCATAATGGGTGTTGCTTTACTGGTGATTAAAAAAGACTTTAATTTATTGGAAAGTGTGGTTTTTGCAATTTCAACCGCTGTAGGTTTTGGCCTTGCATTAATTCTTTTTGCCGGGATACGTGAACAACTGAGCATGGTGAAAGTTCCAAAAGCAATGGAAGGAACTCC
>JBGSKP010000728.1:0-2071 GCA_041741175.1 Thiocapsa sp.
GCCAGGGCGTGGTGGCGGAAATCCTCGGCCTGTCCGGCCTGCGCGGCCACCGCGTCGGCGGTACCGTCCACTTCATCATCAACAACCAGATCGGCTTCACCACCAATCCCGGCTTCTCGCGCTCGTCGCCCTATCCGTCGGACGTGGCCAAGATGATCGAGGCGCCGATCTTCCACGTCAACGGCGACGATCCGGAAGCCGCCGTCTACGCGGCCAAGGTCGCCACCGAGTTCCGGATGACCTTCCACAAGCCGGTGGTCATCGACATGTTCTGCTACCGCCGCTTCGGCCACAACGAGGGCGACGAGCCGTCGTTCACGCAGCCGAACATGTACAAGAAGATCCGCAGCCACGAGACTGTCGTCACCATCTACGGGCGCCGGCTGATCGAGGAAGGCGTGATCACCGAGGGCGAATTGGAGAAGATGAAGGCCGACTGGCGGGCGCATCTGGAAGCCGAATTCGATGTCGGCCAGAGCTACAAGCCCAACAAGGCCGACTGGCTCGATGGCCAGTGGTCGGGTCTGAGGACCGCCGACAACCAGGACGAACAGCGCCGCGGCAAGACCGCGATGCCGATCAAGACGCTGCGTGAGATCGGCAAGAAGCTCTCCGATATCCCTGAGGACTTCAACGCCCACCGCACCATCCGGCGCTTCATGGAAAACCGCGCCCAGATGATCGAGACCGGCGAAGGCATCGACTGGGCGATGGCGGAAGCGCTTGCCTTCGGCTCGCTCTGCCTCGAAGGCGTCAAGGTCCGCCTCTCCGGCCAGGACGTTGAGCGCGGCACCTTCTCGCAGCGCCATTCGGTTCTCTACGACCAGGACACCGAAAAGCGCTATATCCCGCTCGCCAACATGGCGCCGAACCAGGCCCATTACGAGGTGATCAACTCGATGCTCTCGGAGGAGGCGGTGCTCGGCTTCGAATACGGCTACTCGCTGGCACGTCCGAACGCACTGACGCTGTGGGAAGCGCAGTTCGGCGATTTCGCCAACGGTGCGCAGGTCATCTTCGACCAGTTCATCTCGTCGGGCGAGCGCAAATGGCTCAGGATGTCGGGTCTCGTCTGCCTGTTGCCGCACGGCTATGAGGGCCAGGGCCCCGAGCATTCCTCGGCGCGTCTGGAACGCTTCCTGCAGATGTGCGCGGAAGACAACATGCAGGTCGCCAACTGCACGACGCCGGCTAACTACTTCCATATCCTGCGCCGGCAGATGCGACGCGACTTCCGCAAGCCCCTGATCATGATGACGCCGAAGTCGCTGTTGCGCCACAAGCGGGCAGTGTCGACGCTGGCCGAACTGTCGGGCGAATCCTCGTTCCACCGGCTGTTGTGGGACGATGCGGAGCTGCGCAAGGACGAGCCGATCAAGCTGGTCAAGGACAACAAGATCCGGCGCGTCGTCATGTGCTCGGGCAAGGTCTACTACGACCTCTACGAAGAGCGCGAGAAGCGCGGCGTCAACGACGTCTACCTGCTCCGCCTCGAGCAGCTCTACCCGTTCCCGGCCAAGGCGCTGATCAACGAACTGTCGCGTTTCCGCAATGCGGAGATGGTCTGGTGCCAGGAAGAGCCGAAGAACATGGGCGCGTGGGCGTTCATCGATCCCTATCTCGAATGGGTGCTGGCGCATATCGACGCCAAGTACCAGCGGGTGCGCTACACCGGCCGGCCGGCCTCCGCCTCGACGGCGACCGGCCTGATGTCGCGCCATCTCGCCCAGCTCGAAGCCTTCCTCGAAGACGCGCTCGGCGGCTGACGCCGCCAGCCGATCAGGTCAGATTGAGAAAGAACGGAAAAGAACATGGCTACTGAAATCCGAGTGCCCACGCTGGGCGAATCCGTCTCCGAGGCGACTGTCGGGACCTGGTACAAGAAGGTCGGCGACACCGTCGCCGTCGACGAGCCGCTGGTCGAACTCGAAACCGACAAGGTGTCGATCGAGGTGCCGTCGCCGGTGGCAGGCGTGATCTCCGAAATCCTCGCCCAGAACGGCGAGACCGTCGGCGTCAACGCGCTGCTCGCCCAGGTCTCCGAAGGCGGAGCCGCCGCAGCGCCTGCCGC
>JBGSKP010000729.1:0-2653 GCA_041741175.1 Thiocapsa sp.
AGGCCGAATTGCGCGATGTGTTGCGCACGGCCCTGTCAAGCCACAAAGCCGCCTGACCCATTTTCGGTCGCCGTTTTCGGCCCGTCACCGCTCGTTGTCGCCGCACTGCCCGGCAATGACTGCCCCATCTGATTTTTAGCCCCCGAAATCACGGTCTTTCCACAGCCCGCGCCGCCGTCCGATTCGTTTGCGGCTGGCGGTTTGCCACAGGAAAATCCGCCATGTTTCAGGCACTTGCGCCGGGACAGGCCACCCCTGCCCTCGGCGTTAACGACAGGGACAAGACGATCGTCTTGTCCCCGTTTTCCACACCGTCGGCTCACAAGATATGGTGTTCATCTTTCCTTCACATTCTAGCACTTGACGGTCCGGCCCGAGTCGCCCCTTATAGGCCTCACGTTGCAGCGGCGGCGCGGCTGGAGAGTTTTGAGGCCAGCCAAATCCCGAAATTTGATGGCAAAATCGGCGCGAGCCGGCGTTTTCGCACGCCTCGTCCCGCCAGGAAGATTTTGCTCCGAAATCGGGGCCGCAGGGGCATGAGGGGACTGGCGGCAAGAATGTGTTAACACTATATTTAGTGTTTGCGGCCAAGCTAACCACAAGATACAGGGTACACCCGACATCCGGGAATCACCTGAAGTGACCGAGTTGAAACTGGCCGTGCGATGACAGCCCGGCCTGACGGGTCTATCATGCCGTCAGCTGTGGGGCTGGCGGACGCAAGGACGAGGGTACTATGCGCATTGAACGTCGGTTCACGAAAACCGGAAATTCCGCCTATGCCGAAATCGCGTTCCGCAAGGCGACGAGCGAGATCAGGAATCCTGACGGCTCGATCGTCTTCAAGCTCGAAAACATCGACGTGCCCGTGCAGTTCAGCCAGGTCGCGGCCGATATTCTGGCGCAGAAGTATTTCCGCAAGGCCGGCGTGCCGGCGCGGCTGAAACGCGTCGAGGAGAACAACGTCCCCTCGTTCCTGTGGCGCTCCGTCGCCGACGAGGCAGCCCTTGCCACGCTTCCCGAGGCCGAGCGCTTCGGTCCGGAAACCGACGCCCGCCAGGTCTTCGACCGGCTCGCCGGCACCTGGACCTACTGGGGCTGGAAGGGCGGCTATTTCAATTCCGAGGAAGACGCATCCGCCTTCAAGGACGAGCTTGCCTACATGCTCGCCACCCAGCGCGTCGCGCCGAACTCTCCGCAGTGGTTCAACACCGGTCTGCATTGGGCCTATGGCATCGACGGTCCTGGCCAGGGCCATTTCTATGTCGATCCCGTCACCGGCAAATTGACGCGCTCGCAGTCGGCCTACGAGCATCCGCAGCCGCATGCCTGCTTCATCCAGTCGGTCCAGGACGACCTCGTCAACGACGGCGGAATCATGGATCTGTGGGTGCGCGAGGCGCGCCTGTTCAAATACGGCTCGGGCACCGGTTCGAACTTCTCGTTCCTCAGGGGCGAAGGCGAAAAGCTGTCGGGCGGCGGCCGTTCGTCGGGCCTGATGAGCTTTTTGAAGATCGGCGACCGCGCCGCCGGCGCCATCAAGTCGGGCGGCACCACGCGCCGAGCCGCCAAGATGGTCGTCGTCGACATCGACCATCCGGATATCGAGAACTACATCAACTGGAAGGTCAAGGAAGAGCAGAAGGTGGCGGCGCTCGTCACCGGCTCGAAGGTGGTCGCCAAGCACCTGAAGGCGATCATGAAGGCGTGCCTCAACTGCGAGGCCGACAACGACGCCTGCTTCGACCCGAAGCAGAACCCGGCGCTGAAGCGCGAAATCCGCGCCGCCAAGAAGGACCAGGTGCCGGAGAACTACATCTTCCGCGTCATCCAGTTCGCGCGCCAGGGCTACACCGATCTCGAATTCAAGACCTATGACACCGACTGGGATTCGGAAGCCTACCTGACCGTCTCGGGCCAGAACTCCAACAACTCGGTCTCGCTCAAGGATGACTTCCTGCGCGCGGTGGAAACCGACGGCGACTGGAATCTCACCGCCCGCAAGGATGGCAAGGTGATGAAGACCTTGAAGGCGCGCGACCTGTGGGAGCAGATCTCCTACGCCGCCTGGGCATCGGCCGATCCGGGCCTGCACTTCAACACCACGATGAACGACTGGCACACCTGCCCCGCCGCCGGCCCGATCCGCGCGTCGAACCCGTGCTCGGAATACATGTTCCTCGACGACACCGCCTGCAACCTCGCTTCGCTGAACCTCTTGCAGTTCAAGGACGCTACGACCAAGAACATCAACATCGCCGACTATGAACACGCCGTCCGGCTCTGGACGATCGTGCTTGAAATCTCGGTGATGATGGCGCAGTTCCCGTCGAAGGAAATCGCCGAACTCTCCTACAAGTACCGCACGCTCGGCCTCGGCTACGCCAATATCGGCGGCCTGCTCATGACCTCGGGCATTCCCTACGATTCCAAGGAAGGCCGCGCCATCGGCGGCGCGCTCACCGCGATCATGACCGGCGTCGCCTATGCGACGTCCGCCGAGATCGCCGGCGAGATCGGCGCCTTCCCGGCCTACAAGGAAAACCGCAAGCACATGCTGCGGGTCATCCGCAACCATCGCCTCGCCGCCCACGGCAAGTCGGAAGGCTACGAAGGCCTGTCGGTCAACCCGGTGGCGCTGATCCACGAGGAC
>JBGSKP010000730.1:0-2626 GCA_041741175.1 Thiocapsa sp.
GATCCCGGCATCGCCGCCGGGCGGCACTACGAGCGTCAGCCCGATGCCCTGGATGCCGGTGTATTTCCGGGCTAGATCGAGGCCGGTGACAAACTCCGAAAACGAAACGCGGGTGAACGCGTTCGGCACCGCCTGGCGAAACGCGCCGGCCGATGTCAGTAGCGTGAAGTGCTGGCGGATGCGGGTGACGATCGCCGCCGCCGCCTGATCAGCGACGACTCCAAAGCGCACCTGCTGGGCCGCGCGTTCGCTTTCATTGACGAAGTAGGTGATGGCTCCGCCGAGCGCGGCGACGACCAGAAAGATGGCTGCAGGTGCTGCAAGGCGCAAATGCGAATTCCCGTTCTGCCGTGATCCGGTCCCGAACCATCGCCTATCAAGTTGGCAGGAATTGCGAAAGGCCGGAAGGAACCCTTCGGCACCGCATTGCGTTTATCCCCCGCACTACCCTCTCAGCAATTCCCTCGGAAGGAGAAAGACATGAACTGGAACCAGGTCGAAGGCAACTGGGAACAATTCAAGGGCAAAGTCCAGGAGCAGTGGGGCAAGCTCACCGGCGATGACCTCGACGTCGTGGCCGGCAACCGCAAGCAGCTGTCCGGCAAGCTCCAGGAACGCTATGGCACGGCGCAGGAAGAAGCAGAGCGCGAGATCGACACTTGGCTGTCGCGCCACTAAGGCGCCTCGCCTAAACACGCGATGACGTGAAGCATGTTAGTCTCGACAGAAAGGGCCCCGCGCGGGGCCCTTTCTTGTTGTTCCTGTCAAGTCGACCGACTAGCCTTTCGACCGTAAGGCCTTCTCTACCCTCCACCCAACGCGCCCGTATGGCGACGTCGCTGCTTCGGATCAGGCCACGAATTCACGGTGCGGGAAGAACAGCTTGTAGACGAGCACTTCGCCGTTGATCGACATCTCGGCCTTGCCGCCAATGGCAAGCGGCGTGACGCGGTTGAGAACCGTGCTCCTGAAATCGTCGCCGGCAAGCTCGGCGGAAGGATCGTGCAAGTCGCTGTCCTCCACGGGATTGACCTGCGTCCACACCAGTTCGAGGCCCGGACTTTCGTCGAAAGGCAGTTCCTCGCAATGGATGACGATCTGCGGCAGTTTCTCGTCCTGGCGGGCATGGCTGATCGCATCGACGAAGAGCTCGTGGAAGGCGAGGCCGATATGGAGCGACTGGTTGGGATCGAGGATCGGATCCAGACCTTCGAAGGCCAGTACATCGGAGGAATTGTCCATGTACTTTCCAGCCTGGACGCGCACGAGATCGCGCAGGCCAGCGCCGCGCCAGCTCTTGTCGGTAATCAGGTCCTGCGATTGCGACAGCGAGAAGATGCGTCCGCGGAAATAGGACAGGAAGGACGGCAGCGATGGCGAATTGCGCGCTGTCTGCGTGGCGATCGACAGGATGATGGCGAGAAGATTCTTCGAGCGGTGGCTGACCTCGCGCAGGAGAGCCTTGAGCATCTGCTCGCGACGCCGCTCCGCGGTCAGTTCCGCGATGGTGACGAGGATGAAGCGGCTGTCGGTAACGGGAACGGTCTCGACAGTGAACTCGAAATACCGCTCGCCGAAGACAGTCTCCTCGAAGACCTGGCGTTCGTCGGTGTCGGCTGCCTTCGTCTTGGCAGCGCCGATTCGCAGCGCTAGCTCTTCACCAAAGATGTCGGCGTCGAGGGGATCGGCAGTCTCCGCCGCCACTGACCAGCAGTCGGGCAGGTTGGCGATATAAAGGCAGGAGCCGTCGAGCGCCTGGACAAGGGCGCCAACGGCGGAGCGGTTCAAGGCCATCACGATCAGGTGCTTGAACACCTGTTCGGAGCTTCCCGGCCGCTCCCATGTGAGCCTGTGCGGCATACCTACACCCAGCCCCTGTTCTTGCGAGACCGTCAGGCGCCGCCCCTGGCGCCAGACCGTCTTGACACGTTACAAATCAGACGCGACGGAACAACCCCGCGACCAGCGAAATGACCAGAGCCGCAAGGAACAGGAAGAACAGGATCTGCGCAATCCCTGCCGAGGCCCCGGCAATGCCGCCAAAGCCGAGCACGCCGGCGATAATGGCGACAACGAAAAACACAAGCGCGTAGTACAACATGGCCATTCTCCTTGGCTGATGACCCAAGGGAAACGCAGCCGGCTGCCCTTTGTTCCAGTCAGCCGGCACAATCCCGTCAGGCCGCCTCGGACATGGCTTCGTTGAAGAACAGCGCCTGGCTGATCAGGGCCTTGACCATCTGCGGATTGAACGGCTTGGTGACCAGGAAGGCCGGCTCTGGCCGCTCGCCGGTCAAAAGCCGCTCCGGGAAGGCGGTGATGAAGATCACCGGGACGTTGGCGGTCGTCAGGATCTCGTTGACGGCATCGATGCCGGATGAGCCGTCGGCGAGCTGGATGTCGGCAAGCACCATCTTCGGCGAAGTCTTGCGGAACAGCTCCACCGCTTCCGCATGGGTGCGCGCGATGCCGGTGACACGGTGGCCGAGATCCTCGACCAGCGCCTCGATGTCCATGGCGATCAGCGGCTCGTCCTCGATGATCATGATGTCGGTCGTCACCTGCGCCGAAATCAGCGTCGAAGCTTCATCGAGAAGGCCGGCGACTTCCGACTGGTCGATGCCGA
>JBGSKP010000731.1:0-2322 GCA_041741175.1 Thiocapsa sp.
TTCGGCCGCAACGTGATCGCGACTGTGATTGGAGTCAAGCACCACCATCACTCGATCATTAGGCTGAAAGAGATTTCGCGCACGCTCAAACGTCGTCGGCGCGGTGGAACTGCCCTCGATCAGCGTGAACATCGATCGCAATGGATGATCATCAAGTGCCGCGAGATTGTGCGGCCGAATCTCAACATCAATCGCAATGACATGTGGCCTTGATGCAGGGAGTGGCTCCGAATGCACCAGCCGCAGCAACGATGCATGCAACACCACCGACCCTCCATGGGCGATTCCCGTCTCGACAATCACCGTTGGCCTGGTTCGCCAGATGAGTTCCTGCATCAATATGACGTCAGCTGGAAGTTGAATGATCGGCCGCCCGAGCCAATTGAACTGATAGGAATACTTGCGTTGCCACGACGCCTGTGTCCACCACCGCGAGAGCAGGGCAAAGCCTGAATCGTCGAACCACGACATCGCGCTGCCAACGACATCGCCATCCATTGGCTCAATCGTGAACGCCTCGTCATCAACGATGTAACGCAACGCTGATCCTCCCATGCACCGCCCGCACAACAGCCTCAATATTTAGATCGTTGAGCATCCGCTCAATCTCGTCGAGGTAATTCGGATTCATCACCAGAATCACCGGCGGAGCATCGTCGCGCGCCAGTTGCCGAATGTTGTTGGGCGCAATCACTTGCTGGCCAGATATCGGCACATACCGGCCTTGCTTGTGAGGATGGATATCAATCAACGCCGGGACGCGTGCGACGTCAAGACCGAGGTGATTGACAAGGCTCACACCTTTCGCCCCCGCGCCCCAAATGAGCACACGATGCGAATCAGTGGCAGTCACAAGTTCGTTGCCGAATGCATTCCTCGATTCGAGGAACGCATCTCGAATGGAGTCCGCACCAAGAGTCGCAAGTGATCCTGGCGCGACATCTCCTTGGGCAGCCACCGTCAGGCGCGCCTGCGCAGCGAGATACTGCCCGCCGAACACATGCTCGATGCGAATGTCTGAGAAACCGGCATCGCATAAAGCGCGATGAAGTGATGGCTTCGAGAAAAGCGTGCAATGCTCGTTGAAGAGATCGAAGAACGCCCCATGTGAGGCAATCCAGTCAAAACACGGAACCTCGACATAGAGCAATCCGCCGTCTGCAAGCGTGCTGGCCGCAGTCTGCAACACGCGCATGGGATCGGGAAGATGCTCAAGAATGTGCCTGCAGACGACCGAAGAGATTGGTCGTTGAATCAAATGTGGCGATTCATCAGCAAACAACTGTTGATGAATCGTCACGTCTGTTCGTGTGCACTCGCCACTCTCGTCGATCACATTCTGCGTGGAGTCGAATGCAGGATCGAACCCTGTGCCGCGACGATTCGTCAAGGCGCAGATCTCGCGAAGGAATCCGCCCTGTCCACATCCGATTTCAAGGATGTCGCCGTCAACAGACTGCACGGCCGCGGCGATGCGCGATCGCACCCTCTGAAGGTGGGCGCGGAATGCAGGCGACTGCGATTGGTCATTCACATAGCCTGGCGCATACTCAACCGACGCAGGGTCGAACGCCGCGTTCCACACGAATCCACATCTTGCGGCGTCGTCGCAGCGTCGAAATAGCAGATCGACCGAGCGTGCCGCAAGCGCTTCGATGCGCGAGGCGTACAGGCGATTGAGCATGGCCGGCTGCCGCAGCGCACGGAAGATCTCGCTGGAGGTGGAGCATCCGCAGATCGGGCAGTCGTCGCTCACGCAATCGCTCGCATGGGCGGCTTAAATTCATCAATACACTTGCGCAGGCCTGCATCAAGATCAATCTGCGGACGCCAACCAGTCAATTCCGAGAGCGGCATGATCTCTGCGGGCTGGGCGGCATCCTCTGGGGAGAGCGAGACCGGAGCAAATTCAAGCGATCGCTCGGCATTGACAAGCCGCGCCGCGTGGGTCGCCACATCACGGAGCCGATGCAGTTGTCCTGAACCGAGATCAAACACGCCGCCGAGTGTTCGATTGCACGATGCGACAATCGCTGCTGCGACGTCGCTCGCGTGAATGAAGTCCCGCTGCGCATGCGGCTGCTGCACTCGGAATCGCTCGCCGCGCGCCAGCGCATGCAGCAGTGATGGCACGAATCGTGAAGCCCGCTCGCCTTCGCCGTAAGGCTGGTGCAGCCGCCACCAGCAGATGTTCATTTGATCATCGATCAACTCCATGAGACGATTCCGCAGCGTCGCCTTCGCCGCGGCATATCGATTGGGTGGCTGCAGTGCACCGATCGGCTCAATGTGCGTCCCGCAAACGCCCAGCCAGTCGCACCC
>JBGSKP010000732.1:0-1655 GCA_041741175.1 Thiocapsa sp.
TTTTACGTTTATTAAAGCATTGATTTTGTTCAAATCTTCTTCTTTAAGATCTGTCATTTTTGTATTAACATCAAAACCTAAACTAGAACAAATTTTTTTAGCAGACAGTAAACCAATTCCATAAATATTACGTAAACTATATATTAATTTTACATTATCATTAGTATTTAAAGTAAGTAATATAGACATAAACTAACTTTTAGCTTTTTTTTTCAATTTTATTATTTCATTTTTTTTCAAAATGCCTTTACCTTTGTAAGGATCTGGTGCTGAATAACTTCTTAAATTAGAAGCGACATTATATAAATATTCTTGATCTAAACTAAATAAAACTATTTTATTTTTAAAATTTCTTATTTTTAATTTATCTGTTGGTTTGTATAAAATTAAGTTACTATATCCCAAATCTAAAGCAATTTTATCATCTAATTTAAACGATTTATAACCTAAACCATTTAAATTTAGTTCTAAAAATCAACCATTAGTAACACTTTTTATTAATTTTTTTAATTTTTTAACTAAAAAATTAATATTATTTGATTTAACAAAAATTTTATTTCCAAGATGCTTTTCAGTAGATGAGAATTCATAATTAAGAGAACCTAAAGGTCCGTTAACTATTATTGTATTTTTTAATTTATCTTTTTTTAAAATTAATTTTATTTTTTTGTCTTTTTTTTCAATTAAAATGGTTTTCATAACGTTTTTTAATTATTAATTTTAAAACCAAATAAAATCTGACCCCCAACTTTTAAATTTTTTAACAAAATTTTTGAAGAAATTATACCAGAAGACGTTGATAAAAAAAAATAATCAAATTTATCGTAAAAATATTTTAAGTCATTAAAATTTACGAATTTTTTTAAACCAGGCTTTGATATTAATTTTATATCTGTTAATAAAGGTTTAGATTTTATATATTTTAATTTTATTTTAATTTTGTCTAAATCTGATTGAATTTTAAAATCAGCAATTAAACCCTCTTTGTATAAAATTCATAAAATATCTAAACAAAATTTATTAATTCTACAATAGGCATATTTATTTTTATTTGAATAACCATTTTTTAAAGCTACTAACAAATCGTTTGTAATATTTATTTTATTCATAAAAATTTTATCAACTAGCTTTTCTAAATCCAGATAACTTTCCTCATTTTAAATTTTCTTGAAAAGAAGCTTTAGTTAAATTGGTTAGTCTATTCACAGATCTTATCTTTGTAGAAAAGATACATCTATTTTTATATTTATTACCCAATAATCCGCTATATAGTTTATGTATTTTTAGCATAATTTTAAATCGAGTTTTTTTTGGAGTTTTTTTCTTTAAAAGAAAAGATTTTAAAATAAATATATTCAATTCATTGTCGCTTAAATCTTTACGTAATTTATAATCTTTATAATTAGAATATTTTGTCATATTTCAATAGTATATTATTTTGGGTATCGCCAAGAGGTAAGGCAACGGTTTTTGATACCGACATGCGTAGGTTCGAATCCTACTACCCTAAGCTAATAAATTAAAGCTCATTAAAACACTTGATACAAAAATTACTCAAGCTAATGATAAAGGTAAAAATATTTTTCAACCTAAACGCATTAATTGATCATATCTATATCTGGGAAATGTTACACGCACTCAAACGAAAGTAAATA
>JBGSKP010000733.1:0-1554 GCA_041741175.1 Thiocapsa sp.
CTGTTCAAAAAGCGAACAATGTGACCATCGATGGCGTGGAAGTTGAAGGCGAAAATCGCGACAGCAACTACCGCTTCCAGGGCGTTGGCTATTACACCGCGGGCGGCGAAGTTAAAAATTCAATCATTCACGGCATCACTGAAACACCGTTCAACGGCAATCAACACGGCAATGCTGTTTACGGTCTTGTTGACGATGGCTCGACCCGTACATTGAACGTGACCGACAACTATATCTATGACTTCCAGAAAAACGGTATCACGCTGAATAATGTTGGTTTGGGTGGCACGATTTCCGGTAACGTTGTTGAAGGTATTGGTCCGACAACAATTACGGCGCAAAACGGAATCCAGATCGGCTATGGCGCGAACGGGACTATCGTAAACAACACGATTTCCGGCATCGGTTACACACCGTCCGCATGGAGCGCATCGTCTATCCTGATCTTTGATGCTGGCGACGATGTAACTGTTCACGGCAACACCATCAATGGTACAGGCGTGGATATAGGTATTTCGGTTATCAGCACCGAGAGCGCAACAATTACGGGCAACACCGTAACCGGCAGCGGCTATGGCATCTACGTTGATGGCGGCGATTACGAACCATATATTTCATGGGGCGTGGTTGGCGGTTCCGATGGTGCGGCTATTAACGGCAACATCGTGGCGGACTCTGCGGATTACGGTATCTATGTTTATGATGTAGATGGCCTGAACGTCACATCGAACACGGTCACAAACAGCGATCTCAACGGCATCACAATCGAGAGCAGCGCAAAGGTTCTGGTTGCGGGCAACACATCAAGCGGTGCGACAGATACGGCATCGGGCCGTGTCGCCAGTGATTACGAAACAGGCATTGGTATCTTGCTGAAAGACGTGAGCGGCACAGTCAGCGTGACCGGCAACACAACCAACAACAACACGGACGGTATCCGCATTCAGGATATGGATCCGGCGAGCCTTGATGTTCTGGCAGCGGGTACGGATTACGTGCACGTCACAGGCAACACATCGAACAACAACGCCGACAAGGGCATTATCCTCAAGCGCAGCGATAATGTTTACGTTTACGACAACGAAGTGAACGGCAACGCGATCGGTATTTACGCCGATGCAAGCGCGGGCGCTTTGATTAAGGCGAACGACCTCAACGGCAGCACTGATGCCGGAATCCGTCTTCGCGATGGCAGCAGCAATGTAAACATTGAAAACAACTGGATCCACGGCGGCGCGACCGGCGTTCACATCGATAACTCGATGGCGAATGTCAGCGGCATCACGATCTACGATAACAGCTTCGCGGAAGCTGACGGCTCCGAAGCCAACACAACCAATGTGAATAATGGCAGCGGTAATCTTGTTAATGCATCCTTCAACTGGTGGGGCAGCTACGACGAAGCGGCTGTCGCAGCAAAAATCACGGGCGGTCCGGTTGATATTTCTCCTTATCAAGGCCAAGGCGTCGATCAAAGCGCGGCAGCTGGATATCAGGGCGACTTTGATGATCTGTATGTTACCCAGCTCGGCGCGCAAACAACCGGCCTGATTC
>JBGSKP010000734.1:0-1559 GCA_041741175.1 Thiocapsa sp.
TCGGCCATGGTCGCCGCCAATGTCGCCGCCGAGGCGGGCACGTGGTCGCCGGTCAGAACGCTGTGGTTCCTCGTCCTGTTTATGATCGGCTCGATCGCCATGCGCGGCGCCGGCTGTACATGGAACGATCTCGTCGACCACAAAATCGATTCGCTGGTGGCGCGCACCCGCTCGCGGCCGCTTCCGTCGGGCCGCATTTCGCGCAAGGCCGCCTATGGCTTCATCGCCGTGCAGGCGCTGGTCGGCCTCCTCGTGCTTCTGCAGTTCAACTGGTTCGCCGTCGTTCTCGGCGTCGCCTCGCTCGCCGTCGTGGCGATCTATCCCTTCGCCAAGCGCTTCACCGACTGGCCGCAGTTCTTCCTCGGCCTCGCCTTTTCCTGGGGCGCGCTGATGGGCTGGGCAGCCGAGTTCGGCACGCTCTCCTGGGCCGCCCTCGTGCTCTATGCCGCCGCGATCATCTGGACCATCGGCTATGACACGATCTACGCCCACCAGGACAAGGAGGATGACGCACTTGTCGGCGTGCGCTCGACAGCGCGTCTGTTCGGAGACCGCACGCGTGTCTGGCTCATCCGGCTGTTCGGCGCTTTCGTCGTCCTGATGGGCGTCGTCTTCGCCATGACCGGGATCACCTGGCCTGCCTGGCTGGGGCTGGCGCTCGGTGGCGCCATGCTGGCGCGTCAGATCATGATCATCGATATCGACGACCCCGACCAGTGCCTGGCCCTGTTCAAGGCCAACAGCCGTGTCGGCCTCGTTATCTTCCTCGGCCTCTCGGCAGCGCTTCTCACCGCCCCGATGTGAGGCGGAGTTTCGATCTGGAGCGAGAAGTTGCGATCACGGGTCGGGCGGGTATTTGCGCTTGCCGTGCCAGATGCCGATGATCTCGACGAAGTAGGGCTCGTTCAAGCGATAAATTAGCCGGTAATCCGTGCCGGGAACGGTCATTTCGCGGGTTCCCTCGACGTCTCCGATACGTCCAAGAAACGGAAAGGTTTCGAGCTGTTCCATCGTCGTGAAAATCGACGCCATCAGCGCCACATAGCCCCTAGGACTGTGCGGTTCGATATAGCTCTTCAGGTCTTCCAAATCGCCGATGGCGTCTTCGGAAAGCCTAGTATGCATCGAAGCCGAATTTGCGCCGGACTTCGTCCAGGGAAACGAACTTCGCTTCTCCGGCCTTGATCCGGGCCAGCCGCTCGCGGACCTGTTCGTTGATCCAGTCGCGATGCTCCTGTGTCATCTCCGAGTCGGTCGGGCGCGACAGCAGGTCTTGCAGCATATGATCTTCGATCTTGTCAGCCATGGGAGTCCAATAGCATTTCCGCCGCAGGATTTCTACGCGCAGTGTGCCAGAACTCGCCTGAGAAAACAATCAGGACGTGTATCGATTGTCTAGGCATCGTGCGGCCAACCATCACCCATACGAAAAGACCCGGGCCGCTGGAGGACGACCCGGGTTTTCAGTTCTGGATGACGAGCCCAGTCTTCAAGTTCGCGCGATGATCTCGCGTCCCTCGATCTTCATGCGGATGCCGAGCTTGCCGGCGGTGCGGCGC
>JBGSKP010000735.1:0-1807 GCA_041741175.1 Thiocapsa sp.
GTGTCTATCCCAATCATTATGGGACGCATAGAAATCTGGAAAACCGCAGCCGGCGAAGTTCGACAATTTAAACTAGATGACGGTTCGTTGATCACGTTGGATACTGAAAGTGAAATTTCCGTCTCCAGAAACTCTGGGCGCAGTGAAATGGAACTTTCACGTGGTAGGGCCTTCTTTTCGATTTCATCATCGTTCAATGAGAGTTTTATTCTGAAAGTTCGTGATTTACAAATCTCTGCGAACGATGTTTCTTTCAGTGTGACCTCGATCGATGATGATCCATTGACTGCAGTCGTCACAGTGGGGCAAATTGCGATTAAACAATTGATTTCGATTCCTTCAGTGCCGGTGGTTGTGCTGCGCCATGGAATGAAAATTGCAGTGCCCAAAGGGGCTTCAGTTGATCCCTCGATGATCCAGGAATTATCCGAGGAAGCGCTCGTCGCGGCTGCCCAGTGGCAAGCAGGCCTGCTTATGTTTACGGGCGACTCTCTGGGAGAAGCGGCCCTGATTTTGAATCGATATGGCGGTGTGCAAATAGAAGTTCCCGACCGTGCGCTCGCCTCTGAACCGATCACGGGAGTTTTCCGGAATTCTGACGCTATTGGTTTTGCAACCGCGGTTGCAACAATGCTCGATGCCCGTCTGATCCGGGAAAAGAACAAAGTGATCATCGTCAAGCGTTAGGTCCTGGCCCTAGGGTAAGGACCCATTGGATCGCTTTCGCTGGCGAAGCGCTTGATCGAGCTCTGCATCTCTTGGAGGATGTGAGGCTGGTGTCGGATCTTTGTTCGCAGACCGGGGTGCATATTGCCGGGTTGTCCTGAGCAAGCTTGACACTGCCTCTTTAAGTGTAGTCGCCGCCCGGCGGGACGGATGCTTGCCTTGATAGTTCAACACCAAGCAGGCGGACCGCTCATGCTACTCGGGTGAAAGCTTTTTCGGCATCTTGAGCAATGGAGCTCGTTTCTCCCGGGTGCTAGGGCCTCTGGCCGTCTCGGGGTAACTTAGCCCGTTGAAAACCAAACGGTTACATCGAAGCTAACGAAAAATCCTTGCCCCTCAATACGGCGAACAATCCGTCAAGCATCTCCCTGTTGTTCTGTTTGATCAATTGTTCCAGGGGGCAAAATGAATTCCTACACATATTCCGCAGCTGTCGCGATTGCAGTGGCCGCAGCGTGCGTCGCAACTCCGGCAGCCGCACAAACCACAAATTTCAATCTCAAGGCTCAAGACGCTGCCACAGGTGTGCCAGCATTTGCTCTCCAAGCTGGGGTGCAGATCGCTGTCAGCACGGATGCGCTGAAGGGCAAGCGCACTCGGGCAGTAAAAGGGGCGATGTCGGTCGATCAGGCGCTGCAGCAGCTCCTGCGCGGGACTGGCTTGCGCGTCGCAAGTCGTCAGGGCCAGACAGTAACCCTGATTGCCGAAAAGGCAGCACCAAAACCGCCGACCCGCAGCGCACCCGAACGGCCAGTCGCGGCGACCTCCGCCCAAGCCGATCGTGGTGTGGAAACAGAGGCTGTGAACGATATCATCGTAACAGGGGTCAAAAGTCGGCTGAGTGGAGCACCGCAGGACGTCAAGCAGCGAAACATTGGCTTTGTGAATAGTGTCGGCTCTGTCGAGATTGCCGAGCGGACCGACGTGTCGGTTGCTGATGCGATACTTCGTCTTCCCGGCGTTGCGAGGTCTCGCGGATTTCAAACCTCTGGTTCGTGGTATGTCGCCATTCGCGGGTTTGATGGGCAATACAGCAGTGTGAACCTCGATGGGGGAATGCTTTACAATTCGACCCGCAATC